>ONGK01000050.1 GCA_900317345.1 uncultured Bacteroidales bacterium
AAGCGTCAGCAGCAGTTTTGCCACGCCTATCGGTTCGCCTACGCATATGCTCGTCTACGCGCCGGGAGGATACCGCTTCAGCGATTTCCTGCGCATCGGCCTACCGATGAACTTCATCATCCTGGCTGCGAACATCTTTATCGTCAATGTCCTCTATCCCCTCACGCCGCTGCAGTAGTGGCCACCACGGGACGTTTAATGATAATTTTCTTGCATATATCAGAAAAAAGTAGTAAATTTGCAGGCAGTAAGCGTGTAAAAGCAAAACAAAAACAACTATGGCAGACATTCAACATTTGGCAACATTGACGGAGGAGGATATCAAATTCCGCTATATCACTCCTGCGATAGAGCAAGCCGGTTGGCAGAAAAACCAAATCCGGATGGAGTATTTCTTCACGGATGGTCGAATCATCTCTGCCGGTAGCGAGTATGAGCGCGCTTCGCGCAAGAAAGCCGACTATGTGCTCCAACTCAACAATGACAACCTGCTGGCTGTCGTAGAGGCTAAGTCTGCCGGCTATCGGCTATGCTGAGATACTGGATGTGCCGTTTGCGTTCGCTTCTAACGGTATCGCTTTCCGCGAGCACGATATGATAACAGGTAAGGAGCGCGATTTCGAGATGGATGAGTTTCCGACACTCGAACAACTCAAACAACGCTGGTTCGCAGAGAAACAACTGAACGCGAAGCAGCAGGAAGCGCTGGATGTGCCGTACCACTATAGCAAGTTGGCGCACGAGCCGCGTTATTACCAGCGTATCGCCATCAACCGCACGCTTGATGCCATCGCACGCGGCGACAAGCGGCTACTGCTCGTCATGGCTACGGGAACAGGCAAGACCTTCACAGCATTCCAAATCATTTGGCGTCTGCGTGAAGCGCATCTGGCGCATCACATCCTCTACCTCGCCGACCGCAATATCCTCATCGACCAAACGATGGCGCAGGATTTCAAGCCTTTCCAGAAAATCATGACCAAGGTCAAAGGCAAGGAGTTGGATTCGTCTTATGAACTGCACATGGCGCTTTATCAGCAACTCGTTACGTACGAAGATGACAGAGAGCAACCGTATCTGCAGTTTGACCCTAATTTCTTCGACCTGATCATCATTGACGAGTGCCACAGAGGAAGTGCTAAGGAAAACTCCGCTTGGCGCAAAGTGCTGGAGTATTTCAATAGCGCTACGCAAATCGGTCTGACAGCTACGCCGAAACGCAAAGAAGATGCCGATAACTTCGACTATTTCAACGAACCGATATACACCTATTCGCTCAAGCAAGGTATCGAAGACGGATTCCTTGCGCCTTACCGCGTGGCACGTGTGCATCTGGACGTGGATGTGAACGGCTATATCGTCAAGGTGGGCGAGAAAGACAAGCAAGGCAACGATGTGCCTGTGCGGCTATACGAACGACCGGAGTTCGGTAAACATATCACTATCAACCGTCGCCAAGTGGCGGTCGCCTTGGAGATACAGGAGAAACTGGAGAAGATGGGTAAATATACCAAGACCATCGTTTTCTGTCCCGACCAAGAGGAAGCCGCCACGATGCGTGACTTGCTCGTGCAACTCAACCCCAAAGAGATGGGCAAGAGTCCGAACTATATCATGCGTATCACTTCGGATGACGCTAATGGCAAGAAGATGCTTGATAAGTTTATCGACCCGGGCGAGAAATATCCTACTATCGTCACGACATCCGAACTGCTCTCTACCGGTGTGGATTGCAAGACCTGCGGACTGATTGTTATCGACAAAGAGGTCAACTCCATGACGCTTTTCAAGCAGATGATCGGTCGCGGCACGCGTATCTATATCGACAAAGAGCGCAAGATCAACAAATGGCATTTCGAGATTCTTGACTTCCGCGATGCCACACGCCTTTTCTTCGACCCTGAGTTCGATGGTGAACCGGAACTGGATGTAGAGAAACCGCATACTACCGGACAAAGCAAACGCGGCACAGGCGAACGCAAGAAAATAGAGATAGAAGGAAAAGAAGTCGATGAAGAAACGCTGAAAAAGATTCATATCCAAGGCAGCAAACGCGTCGCCAAGCTCCATGAGATATACTATGTCTTCAATGATGACGGTCAGGCGCTGGAGATTTCCGATTTCCTTGATTTTACACGCAAAGGTATTCTGACGCGCTTCCCGAAATTCGCGGATTTTGCACGGGTTTGGATGGAGTCCAAACGCAAAGGAGAGATTGTAGAGGACTTCAAGAATCACGATATCCTCATCGAAGAAGTGCGCCGCTCGAATCCTAACCTCGCTAACGCAGATATATTCGATATCATCTGCCATGTGGCGTACGATAAGAAACCGCTCACGCGTCACGAGCGAGCCAACAACGTCAAGAAACGCAACTACTTCGGCAAGTACGAAGGACAGGCGCGAGAGGTTTTAGAGGCTCTGCTCGATAAATACGCCGAATTAGGTGTGCTCTCGCTCGAAGACAGAAATATCCTCAGCCTCGAACCATTTGCCCAATATGGCACGCCGGTTAAGATTACCAAACTCTTCGGCGGACCGCAAGGATATCAGACCGCTATTCAAGAACTCGAACAACAATTATACGCAGCAAGCTAATCTATGGCAGTAAACAATCTCGTTAAACGATTGCAGAATGTGATGCGTCAGGATGCCGGTATCTCCGGCGACGCGCAACGTATTGAACAGATGACGTGGCTCTTCTTCCTCAAGGTCTATGACGCGCAGGAAGATGAATGGGAGTTCAAATCGAATGGCACCTTCCATTCCGTCATTCCCGAACCATGCCGTTGGCGCAACTGGGCAACAGATAACAAAGACGGACATGCCTTAACCGGCGATGAGTTGCTCGATTTCGTCAATAATAACCTGTTTCCCACGCTCCAGAAACTGCCGTTGATGCCGTCTGCTCCGCGTGCGCACTGGATTGTCAAAGAAGTTTTTGCTGACCTAAACCAATATATGAAGAACGGCGTGTTGCTGCGTCAGGTAGTCAATATCGTGGATGAGATAGATTTTACCGATGTGGACGACCGTCACACGTTCGGCGATATCTATGAAGGTATCCTCAAAGACTTGCAGTCTGCCGGCAATGCGGGTGAGTTCTACACGCCGCGTGCGCTGACGGATTTCATCATCGAGACGCTCAACCCGCGTTTAGGAGAGTCTGTAGCGGATTTCACTTCCGGTACAGGTGGATTCCTCACCTCTGCGCTCAACTACCTCGCTGCGCAGCGCAAGACACCGCAGGACGAAGAACTATGGCAGAACTCCGTGCATGGTCAGGAGTGGAAACCGCTGCCCTATCTGCTCTCTATCACCAATCTACTGGTGCATGGTGTCGACGAACCGGATATCATCCATTGCGACTCACTCGGCACACCTGTCTCCTCGTTCCAGAACAAAGACCGCGTGTCCGTCATCGCCATGAATCCGCCGTACGGAGGAAGTACCGAAGCATCGGTGAAGATGAATTTCCCGACGGATATGCGTTCGTCTGAAACGGCAGACCTTTTCATGGTGCTTATCATGAAGCGTCTGTTGGCTAACGGTCGTGCCGGTGTGATTATCCCCGATGGTTTTCTCTTTGGAACGGATGGTGCCAAACTGGCCATCAAGACTGCGCTGCTGCGTGAGTTCAATCTGCATACCATCATCCGTCTGCCGGGTTCTATCTTCGCACCTTATACCAGCATCAACACCAATATCGTCTTCTTCAATAACGAGACCGCGGAAGGAGCCGAAGAAGGATTCAAAACCAAGGATGTGTGGTTCTATCGTCTCGATATGCCGGAGGGATACAAACATTTCTCCAAGACCAAACCGATGCGTCTGGAGCATTGCCAGCCTATCCGCGATTGGTGGAACGACCGCAAAGAGATCATCACCACCGATGAAGAAGGCAATGTCATCGACGAGAAGTCCCGTCGTTTTACGGCGCAGCAACTCATTGACCTCTCCTGCAATTTCGACCAGTGTAAGTTCCCGAAATCCGAAGAAGAAGTGCTGCCTCCTGCAGAATTGTTAGCCGACTATCACAAACGCCGTGAAGCCCTCGACGCACAGATAGATAACACCCTTGCCAAACTCCAAAATCTTCTTGGACTATGACCGCAGAGCAATTAAGAAACAGTATTCTCCAAGAAGCCATCTCCGGGCGTCTCGTTCCCCAAGATCCAAACGACGAACCGGCATCTGTTCTTCTCCAGCGTATCCGCGAGGAGAAAGCACGGCTTGTAAAAGAAGGCAAACTCAAAAAGAAAGACCTCGTTGAAACACCGATCAAAGAAGAGGAGATTCCTTTTGAGATTCCTGAGAGTTGGGAATGGGTAAGGATTAGAGATATATGCTCGATTGTTAATGGGTTCACTCCTCGTCGAACTGAACCTAAATTTTGGACAAATGGAACTATCAATTGGTTTACCGTTGAAGATATTAACAAACAAGGTGAGGTTATTCGTTATACGGAACAAAAGATTACTGAAGCTGCAACTTCAGAGGATAGAATTGTGCGACCGGGTAGTGTTTTGTTATGTTGCACCGCTTCTGTTGGAAGATGCGCTATTACTACTGTACCTGTTACAACTAATCAGCAGTTCAATGCCCTTACCGTAAAAGAGGAGTTTAGAAAAGCAGTCAGCGATACATATATACTAACTATTGCAAAAACTTTAGCTCCAACATTACATCAACTTGCAGGACAAACCACTTTTGAATTTGTTTCTGTTACGAAAGTTGGAAATATTGTTATTCCTATCCCTCCTCTTGCCGAGCAGAAGCGTATTGTGGCTAAGTTAGAGGAGTTGCTGCCTATCGTAGAGCAATACGGCAAAGCCCAAAAGGAACTCGACGAGCTCAACGCTGCTCTTCCTGCTCGCTTGCGCCAATCCATTCTCCAAGAAGCCATCCATGGCAAATTAGTTCCACAGAATGAGAATGATGAGCCTGTAGATATTTTATTTAACCACATCCAAGAGGAAAAACTAAAACTGATAAAGCAGAATATTATTCGCAAAAAAGAAGCGGTTATAAATGCTGTTAAAGAAGATGAGATACCTTTTGATATTCCGTCTTCATGGAAATGGTGTCATTTAGAGGAATTGGTCGCTATTCTTGATGGGTATAGAAAGCCGGTGTCTAAGCATGATAGAGAGGTCGGCACTTATCCTTATTATGGTGCTAATGGAGTGTTGGATTACGTGCGTGATTATATTTTTGATGGTGAGTATTTATTAGTCGGTGAAGATGGTAGCGTAATTACCTCTTATGGCAATCCCATTGTCAATAAAGCTTCTGGCAAAATATGGGTAAACAACCATGCGCATGTTCTACAAGAGTGTGGTAAGTTGGGATACTACGACTATTTGTTCTATGCATTACAGGCGATTAGCATCAAGAAATATATTCATGGCTTCATGCCCAAGTATTCACAAGGAGATTTGCGCAAGACAATGATTCCTCTTCCCCCTCTTGCCGAGCAACAACGCATCGTCGCTAAAATAGAAGAGTTATTCGAACAGATTGATAAGATAAGTAAATGATCAAATATGACTTCACATATTTCTATAAAGTTCTTCTGAAGTTAAAAAGTCTTAACTTTGAGCGCTATCGGCATATCACCGAAAAAGATTTGCTGATACAAGCATTGAATGGTGAGGAAATTACGGATCATAGCGAGATTGATTGGCATTGGCTAAGCGAGGACTTATATGGGCGCGAGAATTATCAAGGCAACATGACGTTCTTTGATGTAAACGGCGAATTAGAGGAGTTCATCGATCAGATTGTTCCGCGTGAGGAACGTGTTCGCATACTCACATACTTACGTGATAATTGCCGAGATTGTTTGTTCCATTCGTTCTTTGATGAAGATTGCGTCCGTGCTTTCGAAACGGAATGCGCACGGCTCATTTCGCGAGAAATCGAGGGTAGGAAACGGGATGAGTTCCATGGTACATACCTTGATTGGCCTATACCGGATCTAAAAGAAATAGCACTGCCGAAAGAGAAGAAACCGGAGTACTCCATTATGGAAACGGCAATTCTCAGAGCCATTCCGAACTATAGCGAGAATAATCCGCCTATCACCAAAGATATCCTTTTGCAAGTAGCATATGAGTTTATTGACTATTTCCATGCGTCCGTCAAGACCTTTAACGATAACGGTCGAGATAATCACTATAAGCCCTGCATGAGTTATAAGGAGCAAGCCGATAAGATCTACAACCAGTTAATCAAACGTGCCAATCGCTATCTGTATTGGAATAGAACACCGGTCTATCAAGTGTTCTTTATCCTCGGCTGTTTGATGGGTATGCCCGATCATCGTCGTTCGTGGCATGAAAAAGCATTTGCGGATGGGATAGGTGACTATCTGGAGATGACCGACCATTTCAAAGGGAGCAAGGAGAAAATCAAAAATGTCATTCAAGGATTACTCACGTTAAGCCAATATCAATTGGACTTTGACATGGAGAATGTCGAAGATGCCATGAACACTCAAACCGATCAACTCCGTCAAGAGCAAGAACAACTTGAGTCCGAACGCCTTCCTAAACCCGAAGAACCAAAACAAGAACCCAAGCCGGAATTCGAACCACAGACATCTTCTTTTGCCGAACTATTGCAATGTCCGAAGAATGACCAAAAGCAGGTTTTGCAACGTCTGCATGAGCTGTTAGATAACAAAGGTGGAATGCAGGTTGCACTCGTTCTTGCAGCGGCCATGCATGAGTATAGCTATATCATTGCTATCCCTACCGAGAAACAATATCGTTCCGAATTTAAACTCAGTGGCACGTGGAGAGCCGTAACCTCTTACATCAATAAGCATACAACCATTGACGGCGGTTTTACCGCCAAAATTGATCATATCGTAATTTAATACACTTCCAAATATTTCCAATGATTTCCAAGTACTTCCAATGAAGAATTTGGAAGTCTCTTTTTTTTGCTTTTCCCCTTAAAAAATAGTATCTTTGCACTGAAATTTCACAGCTAAACATGGCTGGCGCCAGCCATAATTGTTAAACTCAAATCATTATCAATTATGGCTAACCAAAACCCTTTTGAACGCGCCATTATGCACGTAATGCGCGACATGACGAGCGAACAGCTCGCTAAACGTGTGCCCGATATCCCCGCTATGGATTATCGGCGGCTGACCTATTGCCTTATCGAAGACCGTATCGCGGCATACAAGGCTGCCGGAATCAAACGCACACTCGATAATGTGCTCACCGAATTCGGTATCACCAAGAAAGCCTACTATTCCTGGTACGAAAAATACCATTTCTTCTACAAGCAATGTAAAAATTCCTGACATTTGCGAGTATCCAAAGGAAACTTTTACCTCCTTTATTAGCAGTAATTTTGCACCGCCAAACGGGAAAAGCCAACCCTCGCATTGAGGAGCACTTAATCACCCGATTGGCGGTGTAATATGTTTAAAAATAATTTTAATCCCTTAACGCCCCCGGAGAAAATCTATCTCCCTGACGGCACAGAACTCCGCCTTTGTGTAGGCGCAGTACCAAGACAAGGGCACGCGAAACTCTATTGTTCCGCGATGGGTATCTTCTTCTCCCTCTCTTCCAGAGGGCTGAACCAGATCAAATGCTACCACGTCAAGAACTTCAAAGCCAAACCCAACGTCCATTCCTACTATCCTCGGATGTGCGGCTTCATCGGCAATCCGTATTGTCATCTTCTTGTCGCTATCGCTTGGATCGGTCCCCGTCGCTTCAACCATGAGTGTCATCATCTGAACGGCAACCACACCGATAACCGAGCCTCGAACCTCATCTGGCTCACGCACACCGAACACCTCCGTTTCGATGCCGCACTCAAGAAAGGGGTGGTTCTGGAGCACCATGATCCCGCAGAAATCATGGAAGAGGACATGACCCATCATCGGGAATTTTAATCAACATTTATTTACAACTTAAAGCATTAAATTATGCAAGCTATAGAATTACGCGCAGCATTGATCGCTGCAAATGACATCAATCTGAATGGTGCAGATGCATTAGTAGAAACCAGTATCCTCAAACAACTCATCGCGTCCTGCGAGGCACGGGTGGATGAGTTGGAGAAAGAGGCGAAAGAGATGGCTCTGACGCACACCCGAAGCGGGCAGTTCACGCACGAAGGGCACACCTACGAACTGCAAGAGAACGTGACCTTTGATTTCGTCGGAAAGCCGCAGAAATACAAAAGATGCGTTCACGATTACGCACCCCAACATCGAACCGGACGAAGTAACGTACGTCCTCAAGTGCATCGAATAAAGAAAAAAGGTTCTTCCCCCTACTACCCTCTTTATAAAAAAGAAAAAATGATGATGAAGTTATACTATGCAGATAGTACCATCATCAAATAATTTAAAATTTTATGTCTAATGAAAAATCATCTTTTGATTATATGTGGGACCTGCTTAACCCACCGCGGGAGTTCCACAACATGCGCGCCAAATGCGAAACAAACCTCTGGAACACCCTCTCCATCGACATGCAGCATCGTGTCTATCGTCTCATCCGCGACAAGAAACGGCGAGGTGAAGCTATCCACCCGAATCCGTGGTATGCTATCGTCAACGCAAGGGATGCAGAGCCGACAAACTATAACGGTGACCCGCGAATTGAAGACCTCGCCAAGACCTCGAAAATGGTCATCGCATGGTACAAAGAGCGGGCTGGCATTTACACCCTCGAAGAAGCCTTTGCGCTTAAACTCAGCATCATCCGAGAGTTTCAACCGTTAAAAGATTAAAACTATGGATTATCCTTTATATGACGTACCGTGGTTGGTACGCGACCCAAATGAATATCGGATGTCAGCAAAACGGCATCAGATAGAAGTACGAAATCAGTCGGTGGTAGATGACTACTTTGTGGCACGCGCAAACGGGGCTTCGGCGCATGAGGCACGAGAGGTGGTGGCTACGAAGCATGGTATCACTCCAAAACGGGTAATTAAAATCCTAAAATGGTTCTATGAGGAAGCGAAAAAACGGAAAAAATACGATTTTCTGACAAAATTTTCACTTTCCGAGGAACACTAAAAGGGGTTTTGACACTATCTTTGCACCGTCTTTCAGTTGAGAGGCGGTGTTTTTGATGCCTAACCTCACCGCATTCAATGCGGAGTAATTAACATACATTTATTAACCCCAAAACCTAAATCAAAATTATGGCAAAGTATGAACCGATTGAGATGGTGAAGTCTTACAGCGGTAAACTCTGTTCGCACAGCGATGTGTATTTCGCGAAAAAGGGTAAGACCCTGTACACCGGTAAAATCTGTAACCCGCGAACCAAAGCGTTCAGCGCTGAGGAGTTGTCGCGACAGGAGAAGTTTGCGCAAGCTCGTGCGGCAGTGAAAGCACTGACCGAAGAGCAGAAAGCATCGTACGCTACTGCGTTTGCGAACCAAAAGAAGTATTCCTCGTTGCAAGGGTACATGTTTGCACAGGAGTACGCAAAAATCAGTTAACCTAAATGTCTAACAATCTAAACCTTAACGAAATGGCAAAAGTAGTATGGAGCAACGGAATTGACTATGTTTCCGGAGCACTCAACAAAGTGAAGAAAGGTGGTCAGCATGACCACGAGAAGATGCTGCTGGGTACGCACCGCAAGGCAGCGACGACCAGTAC
>ONGK01000006.1 GCA_900317345.1 uncultured Bacteroidales bacterium
TACATTCCTCAATTATAATATTCCGCCACAAGAAGTGAATGATTTATATGCGCGTACGAAGATAGCGCTCAATATTCATCATAAACAGACCTTTAATGGCGCAAACCAACGGTTCTTTGAGGCAAGCGGGGCAGGGGCATATCAGATATGTGATGCCAATCCGTTTATTCGCTCTGTTTTCGCTAATGGTGAGATAGGTATATATGAGAACGAAAAACAAATGTATTCGCTTATAGACTATGCATTATCCCATGATATGTCCGAAAATATAAATCGGGCATATGATGTGATTATATCAAGACACACATTCTTGATTCGCGTGAAACAGATGCTGGAACTACTTGAGAAATGAAACTTCTATTTATTACATACAAGCGTTTAGGAAGCGTTATGGAGGGAGGCGGACAAGGTGCATTGAAAAATTATAATGCGCTTTGTGCAACATTGGGAGCAGAGAGTGTGACTCCCTATTATGTGCATGATGATGATAAAAAACGCTCTTTATTGAGTTATTTAGAAGGCATAGTTTATACGCCTTTCGGGTATTATTTCGGTCTCACGCCGCGCAAGGTTAGAAAGATTATTGCGATGGCTTTCCAATATGACTATGTGTTTATAGACCGAAGTTTATTCTGCATTATAGCCAAGAAACTAAAAGAATGTAATTATCGCGGTAAGATTATCACCTATTATCATAATATTGAGGCTGTATATATTGATGCCAAAGTGGGCAAAAATATACCCTTTAGAAATGTGCTCATCAATTGCGCTGATAGAAACGACCGATGGGGATGTCTCTATTCAGATTATGTGATTGCACTAAACGAACGTGATAATACAGAATTGCAAAAACGCTATGCGCGGAGTGCAGATGCTTTAATTCCTGTAGCATTGCGAGACCAACTAACAAGTCATTCTGACAAATCTATGATGACAGCAAAAAGGCCTGTATGTTTATCTATCGGAGCTTATTTTGCGCCAAACAATGAGGGCATTTTATGGTTTGTAAAAAATGTGTTGCCTCATGTGGATGTGGATTATAAGATAGTAGGAAAAGGAATGGCGCAATTAAAAAGAGAGAATCAAGAATTGCTTAAAGACATAGAAGTTGTTTCCGATGCGCCATCGTTAGCTCCATACTTCGAAGAATCGGATATTATGATACTTCCAATATTCTCCGGTAGCGGCATGAAAGTAAAGACCTGCGAGAGTTTGATGTTTGGCAAGAATATTCTTGCAACAGACGAGGCATTGGAAGGATACCGGATTAAGGAAGGCGTAAGCGCCTGGAGATGTAATACACCGGAAGAGTTTATCGCGTGTATCAATGACTTTGCAAAACATCCGCGCACGCGATTTAACATGCACGCTCGGCAATGTTTTTTAGATAACTATTCCAATGAAGCGGTAGAAAAGAAATATAAAGAGTTGCTCAGCTGAGCAACTCTTTATTACTTATTGATTTCCATAATTTCCATCCCAAACATCCTGCGCTTATCAGAATGGTAAGAATGGCGAGCGTAATACTAAGCCACTCCCACTTTAATATACCTGGCACAAATTCCATGGTGATAGTATGTTCGCCGGCGGGAATGATTGCTGCGCGGAGAATGTAGTTAACACGACCAAGAGCTATCTCTTTTTCATCCACATAAATATGCCATCCTTCCGGATAGTATATCTCTGAGAAGACAGCAACGCGGTCTGCTGAGGCTGTGGAACGATAGGTAAGTGCGTTAGGTTGATATTCTGTCAATACAATCTCATCGCCTTCACTCGGCTGAGGCTCGCATGTTAGAACCTCGCGGAACTTCTCGTCTGCAATTGCCGTTTTGCTCAAATCCAATGTATTGAGCGCTGCGCTCTCATCATCTGGTGTCGGAACAAACTGCACATCGTTTACAAACCATGCATTTCCCATCGCATCCGGATTCGGGTACACGCCTTGACGAGTGACGATATACTTGGTGTTGAGCATGTTGAGTACATTCCAGTTCATCTTGCTGATATGCTCATCAATGAGGTCTTGGTATCGACGTAGCTTGACAGCAGAGTAGCCACCGATAGATTTGAGACGATAACTGGTACGAGCATCATTGAATGTATTCGTGTTTAGATTCAGTACACGGTAGTCAAGGCTCTTGTCTTGCAGAATCTGTTCTTCCCAGGGCTGCATAGCGAAATAAGCATCTGCATCCTTCGGCTTCACAAAATTATCGTTGTTAAAGAAGCGCTTGTCTACAGGAACCATGTCAAACAATATTAACACTGTTAAGCCAGTGTAAAATATTGTATTTGTGATTTGTGATTTGTGATTTGTGGCTTGGCTCCATGCATACCAGAAAGTGAGTGCAAAGCCCAATACTAGCATCGTATAACCACTGTGGCAGTTGACCTTTCCATTGTGTATCATAGGAACTGGTCATATCGAAACTGCCGGCAAAGAGTGCTGCAAACAGACATATTCCGGCTGTCACGCCTCCGGCAATATAGAGACTTTTGCGCAGTTTGGGCCATTCCACTTCTCCATTGATGATGCGTTGCAGACCTAAGAAACCTAATAACGGCATTGTGATTTCTGCTACCACTAAAATCGACTCCACTGCGCGGAACTTATTGTACATCGGGAAATAGTTGAAGAACAATTCTGTGAGCCACATCATATTCTTTCCCCAAGCGAGGAAGATAGACATGAGTGTAGCGAAAAGCAATGCCCATTTATACGGACCGGGCACAATAAGCAGACCGAGCAGGAAGAGGAAGCATACAATGGCTCCGACATATACGGCGCCGCTGGTAAATGCTTTCTCTCCATGATAGGTAGGTGCACTCTTACAGAATTGCTCGGCATCGCGTTTGGGCACTCCTTGCTTACGCATAGCCTGGCTCAATTGCGAGTCCTTACCTAAGTTATAGCCACTCGCACCGCCTTCCCAGTTCGGGATGAGGAGTGTCATCGTTTCGCCTTTGCCGTAACTCCAGTCGGTGGCATATTTGATGTCAAGACCTTCGGCCGGTTTGTCTTGCGCTTGTTTGGTTAGCTCGCTATGCCCGCCACGCATGGTCTCTTTGAGATAGTCCTGATTCATGCGCATGCTGGTATATCGTGAACCGTAGATGATACCGCCGCACATGACAAGCAGCGCGAGCGTGATTCCAAGCTCTTTCCACGACTTCTGTTGACCGGCGATAACGATCTCTGCAATACCCATTACACCAAGCAGCATACCAATATAATAGGTCATCTGTGGGTGAAGGAGAATACCATAAGGAGCGAAGAAAAGAATCAATGCTATTCCAAGCCAATATTTTTTTCTGAATAGTGCATAAGTTCCTCCGATAATAGAAGCTAATGCTCCTAAAGCGAATGCTTTCGTCATATGTCCCGCAGGAATAATAAGCATGAAATAAGTGCTGAGCATTAAAGCAAGTGCTCCAATAATGCTTAACCAAGGGTTAACATTGAAACATATGAGCATTAAAAAGAAGCATAGACCATATAAGAAAAGTATCGCCCGAGGTTCTCCTAAAATATTCTCTGCTAATACTCTTTTCCACCAACCCACGATGCGCCCGGATTTAAGGCTACTTGCAATTTGGAATGTAGGCATGCCTCCGAACATGGAGTTCGTCCACCAAGTAATTTCTCCTGTTTCTTGACGATATTCCAACGCTTCCTGAGCAGCACCTTTCCAGTTGTTGACATCTCCGGCCTGCAGCACTTTGCCTTCCAGAATAGGGCTGCAATACAATACGGCGAAGCCGATAAACACTACTAATGCCACCAAATATGGGGCGAGTTTTTTCCAATCTATCTTCATTGTTTTATCATGTTGCGGATTTCACATAGTTCTTCTTTGACGCGGAGGAGGATGTCGATGGCCGATTGACGCTCATCCGAATGCTTGTTATTCGCGCGGAGTTCTTTGCGGATGGCCTCTATGCGCGTAATTTTCAGTTCATCGCGGATATATTTGATACGTTTGATGACTTCCTGATCTTCGCGCGTGTAATAACGGTTGCCATGCCCGTCTTTGCGCGGACTTAACTCATCAAATGCCTTCTCCCAGAAACGCAGTGTAGAAGCCGGAATACCGGTTTCCTTCTCCGTCTCGCGTAGCGAGTAATATATCTTTTCGCCATCCATAGTGTCTTTCTACTTTGAGCAAAGTGGTCTTTCTACTTTCTACTATTTACAGATTTTCAGTTTCTTTCCCTCGCGGATATTGTCGTTTTTGAGGCCATTCCATTGTTTGAGTTGCTTAACAGAGCAATGGAATTTCTTGGCAATACCGCCGAGCGTGTCGCCTTTCTTAATCGTATAGTATGTCACGCCGTTCACGCGGTAGGCACCGGTGATGGAGGTTACTTTCGCCAAGTCTATCTCTGCGCGGCGGTTGTTAATCAGGCTATCGGCCTTGTAGGCCATAATACTATCCTGCATATCGATGAATGCGCCCATTTTCTCTGCCGGCAAGCAAAGAGAGTAGGTGTTTCCACCGGGAAGAATATCACGCGAATACTGCGGATTGAGGCGGCGCAATTCATCCATAGATATATTCAGGTTCTCGCTCACCTGCTGCAAGTGCATGCGTTGATTCGTGCGGATGGTGTCAGTTATCATGGTTCGCTCTATCGGCGCCTTGCAAATTCCATGCTCCTGCCCATAGTTCATCGCATAATTGGCAGCAATGAAGATAGGCACATAGTTACGCGTCTCGCGAGGCAGATAAGGATAGATAGACCAGAAATCGCGCTTGCCGCCTGCACGCCGAATAGCTTTGTTCACATTGCCGCTACCGCAGTTATACGCCGCTATGACGAGATTCCAATCCCGATAGATGGCATACATACTGGTCAGGAAACGGCACGCTGCATCGGTCGCCTTGACAGGGTCCATTCGTTCGTCCACCAGTGAGTTGACTTCCAATCCGAAGAGCTTGCCCGTTGCCGGCATGAACTGCCATAGACCTGCTGCCCCGGCATGTGAACGCGCCATCGGATTGAGCGCCGACTCGATAATCGGCACATATTTCAGTTCGTATGGCAGTTGGTAACGTCCTAACGCCTCCTCGAAGAGCGGAAAATAATACTCGCTCATCCGCATGAGCCGCGCCACTTGCTTCGGGCTACGCTTGACATACCGTATGATGAACGCCCGAACGCGCTCGTTGTATGGCAGTTCAATCACGCAAGGCAGGGCCTGTAAGCGTGCCTTATAGACCGAGTCGGGTAGGATAGTGGTGTCATGAACCGCGATGCAGTCGGTAGTATCCAACCAACTGAGCGACCAATCCAATGCCCGCATCTCGAGATCGGAAATAGTGGCATCTTCCGACCAGAATGTATAATACGGAATGATGGGTACGATGGTATCTTCCATCGGCACACTGTCTGCTACCTCCAGTGGAACTAACTCTAAGGACTCAATGCTCATAGAGTCCAGCGCGAGACTGTCCATGGCTATACTATCCATGACTACACTATCCATGGCCATGCTCTCGATAGCGATGCTATCTGCAGCAATGCTGTCCACGGCCAAACTATCCACGGTTTGCGCCTGCGCATAAAGGCCAGCGCACAACGCACAAAATATGCTAATTATCTTCTTCAAAACTGTATTGCTAATTTAATTTCCGCACTCCGTTGGTGCTGTATATCATAATAAATCTGCGGTTCCACATTGAGCGTCAGGTCCGGCGAGATGTCGTAGTCAAAAAGCTGAGCGTCCACATAGGCATCAATCAGACTCAGGGCGTATACGACAACCGTTGCCAAGATGGAGTAATCGCGGTAACGTCTGTAAATCGTTTGGCGGTTTTTGAGCGTGTTCATCCATGTCGAGGCTCCGCCGACGCGCGATAGGTCGTAACCTTCCGGCAGGACGGCGATATAACTCTTGCTCGGGTCTTCGCTCACACTACCCATCTGCACATCTCTATACAGGTCTATATAGGCTTGCTTGTAGCCATTGTAGCGGTTCTGCATCATACTGACGGCATATCCGCAACCCATGAACGCGCCATACACAATCGGCAGTTTCCAGTAGGACTTGTTGTATATTTGACCTGCGCCGGGACATATGGCGCCCAACCACACTGCTTTAATGGCGTCCGGCTTTTTGGTGAGGTCGATGTAATACTTGTAATCCTCCTCACTGGTTGTGGTGTCCGGGCGGTGGTAAATGGTGTCCTGTTGGGCATGCAGCACCATCGGGAGCAACAGCAGTACTATGGAAAACCAATGTCTCAACCTAAACGTCCGATGATTTGTTTCAACTCTTGCTCGTTGGCAAAAGCGATAACTACTTTACCATTCTGCACTTTTACTTTGAGCCCTGTCTTCTCGTTCAACTCTTTCTCCAGAGTAGCGTACGGATTGGCGTTTTTGTCCTTAGGTTTCTTGCTCTCCGTCTTCTCCGCCTGCGCCAGCTCTTCCACTTTACGCACAGACAGACCTTCTTTCAAGATACGCTGATATAGAGCCAACTGCCGCTCCGCTGAAGGAGAAGCCAGGATAGCACGGGCATGCCCCATCTCTATTTTCTTCTCCTTGATACCCACTTGTATCTCTGCCGGCAGTTTGAGTAGGCGGAGATAGTTGGCAACCGTTGCGCGTTTCTTGCCCACGCGCTCAGACATACGCTCCTGCGTCAGGTTGTAATCGTCCATCAGCCGTTGGTAAGCAAGGGCTATCTCGATGGCAATTGTCACGCAGCGTGATGGGTGAGATAACACCATGCTCACGGATGGAATCCGCCAACTCTTGCAATGCTTCTTCATCAAAGGTCCTACGCGGCTGGTCCGGGTTAGCGACTATAGCGCTGAGCTCAATCTCCGAAATCGAACTGCTGCCGTTGGTATCTACATGCGAGGTGTCGATTAATGCATCCAAACCTCGTCCTAAACCTGTCTTTTTCATTGTTTTCTAATCAATTCTTTTGCTAAATCCCGATAATTGCGTGCGCCCTTGGAACTTGGGTCATACTCGAGTACCGACACACCGTGCGAAGGAGCCTCGCTGAGGCGGACATTACGCGCAATGACGGTGTTGAAAACCAAGTTGCCGAAATGACGCTTAACCTCCTCGTATACCTGATTGCTCAAGCGCAGACGGTTGTCGTACATGGTCAACAAGAATCCTTCAATCTTCAACTGCGGGTTGAGTTTTGACTTGATAATCTTGATAGTATTGAGCAGTTTGGCGATACCTTCCAGAGCAAAGAACTCGCATTGCACAGGGATGATCACACTATCGCTGGCGGTTAAGGCGTTCACCGTTATCAGGCCCAGCGACGGACTGCAGTCAATCAAGATATAATCGTACTCGTCGCGCACTTTATTCAGCACATTTTTTAATAACTGCTCGCGGTGCTCCATATTCAGCATCTCGATTTCTGCGCCCACGAGGTCAATATGGCTCGGAATAAGGTTGAGGTTCTGTGTGCCGGTTTCTACTATTGCGGAGTGCGGGTCCACATTGTTCACGAGGCACTCGTAGATAGTGTTGTCCAGATCACGAATCTCCACACCGAGGCCGGATGACGAGTTCGCCTGCGGATCCGCATCGATGAGCAGCACACGCTTGCCTTCTTGGGCGAGTGCGGCGGCTAAGTTGATGGAGGAAGTCGTTTTGCCGACGCCTCCTTTTTGGTTCGCTAATGAAATAATCTTACTCATATGTGTTGTATTATTGTTTCTGCTTTTATCTGCCGGCAGGCGAAGTTGGCGTACCGGCAATGGTTGGTTCCGTGGCATGTACAAGGACGGCAACTCAGGTCATTCCGTTGGATGATATCTTCCGGTCGCTGTTTCCAACCGGCAAAGCCAATCATCGGGTGCGTAGCGCACCAAACACTGATTGCCCGCAGTCCCACCAGACTGGATAAGTGCTGGTTGGCGCTATCCATACAAATCATCACCTCCAATTGGCGCATCAGCTCCAGTTCCTCTTCTAATTTCAGGGTGCCTGCCACACTCTCAGTTCTGGGAAAGACGCTTGCCCACTGGCGTAGCATCTCGCATTCAACGTAGCCTGCGCCAAAGAGGAATACGCGGGTGTGTTCGTCTTTCGATAGTTCTTCGATGATGTCTTTGGTCACACGGTATGGCAGCATATTCGACCTTGACTTTGCGAATGGCGCAATACCAATCCATCGTCCTTCCTTGGGTCCGTAGCGTTTTGCAATCACTTTGGCAGCCCCTGTGTGAACAGGTAGTGCGGTGAAATTTTCATCTGTCTCCAGACCGGCTCGGCGGAATGCATCTTCATATCGCGCGAACTCGCTGGGTAATTGCTGTTTGGCGATGCCAAAAACGGTTATCAGTCGTTTATGCAGGCGACCGTAATGAACGCTGGTCACCTGCTTTCCGCTCAACCGCATCAGTGCGCAGAAGACCTTTGTCCGCAGTACTGCTTGCAGGTCAATGACGGCATCTACCTCATTGCGCAACTCCCGCCAAAGGGCTATCACGCCTTTCCAGTCCAGATGGTTGTCCACTTCCTGGAACTCCACATTGGGCATGGAGGAGAACATGGATGCGAGGTTTTTCTTGCTCGCAATGATAAATCTGTCATCCGGATAGCGCCGGCTTAACGAGGCCACGACGGGAACCGTCATCGCCACATTGCCTAATGTTGCAAACCGGATAATCAGATAGGTCATTACTTACGTTCTTTTTCTGTCATTATTGCTTTGGTCCAATCCTCTGTGGTCGGGAATGAATCCTTGCCGTTACTCCAGCGACTCCAGCAACCGCCGAACCAGTACGTCAGCGTTTCGCCGGGCGTGTAAGGAGCCACGAGAACCGCTGTATTGGCGATGATAGCACTACGGGTTGCACCGGGTACCACGACCGCCTCGTGTGTCTGACCGAGGTCAATATTGTCGTACCATTTCTTATTCAGGCGCACGGCTCCCGGGTCGCTCAGCGCAGTCTCGGTGTATACGAGGACATCGTCCGCGAAGCGATAATCGCCAATACTATCATGCAAGTACAAACCTGCTCCTACTTGCAGCGAAGGCACCTCTGCCTCTTGGCGGGGAGTGAGAACCAATTCGGCTTTGTTGAGGATATGTCCGGCGCAGGAAGTAACGGTCAGCTGTTCGGAAAAGAGGCAACCGGCTATGTTGAGACTATCGTAATGCAAACGGAATACCAGTTTGGAAGGCGTCTGCTCAAGGATCTCCCATCGGTCGAACTGGTCGCCGACGAACAAAGAATCATTCACTACCACTGCAGGGCCGCCGCAACCGGTCGTGTGCGCTACCTTATAGCCGTCAAAACCCTTACCGTGCTGCACATGATACGGGGTCTTGAAGTTCACATAGTTGTAGAAGAACGTGTCAATCACCAGTTCCGGTGTATTCTTCATAAAGATATCCACGCCGTTGGAGGGGTTCTCTTTCGCCAAAGCGGGACCGTAGAAACGGTATGCGGCGTATTCGTTCTCCCATGCGAAATCATCCTTGCGCTCCGGCACAAAACGACCGTACACTTTGGGTGTCGTCTCTTTGGGCTGGCAGGCTGTCAAGGCAAGCAGCGCGTATAGACAAAAAAGGAATTGCTTATTCATTGCTGTGTTATTTGAGGTCCGTTATTTTGCTGAAATCCTGGTCTCCGTAGTCGAGGTTCTCTCCGCCCATTCCCCAAATAAAGGTATAGTTGTGCGTAGCGGCAGCAGAGTGGATGGACCATTCGGGCGACAGCACTGCCTGGTTGCCTTTCATCCAAATATGGCGTGTCTCTTCCACTTCGCCCATGAAGTGGCAAACGGCCTGCTCTTCGGGTACTTCGAAATAGAAATATGCCTCCATGCGACGGCTGTGAACGTGCGCCGGCATGGTATTCCAAACGCTACCTGTTGCCAGTTCGGTCATGCCCATCTGCAGCTGGCAGGTCGGCAATACTTGGTTGACGAGCATCTTGTTGATATTTCGCTCATTGCTCATCTCGAGGCTGCCCATATGGGCTACTACTGCATCCGCTTTCGTCACTTTCTTATCCGGGTAGGTGCAGTGCGCGGTGGTAGAGTTGAAATAGAACAACGCGGGTTTGCCGGCATCGAGGCTCTCGAATTTCACTTCACGGTCGCCGCGACCGAGATACAAAGCCTCTTTATAGTCCAGTTCATAGACTTTGTCGCCGGCAATGATGCGACCTTTACCGCCTACATTGAAGATACCTATCTCACGGCGGGTGAGGAAATACGGAGCTTTGAGCGGGTCGATAGCTTCGAGCAGCAGAGTCTCATCTACGGGCATCGCGCCGCCTACAATCATACGGTCGTACATGGAATAAACCATGTTCACTTCATTCTTCACAAACACATTCTCGATAAGGAAATCCTTACGCAGACGTGCGGTGTCATAACTCTTGGCGTCTACGGGATTGGACGCGTAGCGTACTTCATAATTTGTTTTCATATCGTTTGTTTTTCTTTTTGATTTTCCACATATATGCCAGGTTGATGCTCAGGTCCATGGGGCTGGCCATCGTGTAATTATCGGTAACCGTGGTGCCGACTACGCCGCCGAAGGAGAAATCGAAACGTATCTCCAGTTGGTATAATCCGGCTTTCTTGGTGTCAAAATAGAAACCCGTACCGGCCGCCAGACCCCAATCGAAGGGGCGGGTAATGGTGCTGCTCTCGTCTTTGACGCAAATGCCGATTTGCGGTCCGAAATTGAAGAACCAACGGCATAAGTCGCTTCCGGCATTGACGTTCATCAGGATAGGTAGCTCGATATAATGCAGGTTATGCGGCGTACCGCTTTCCTTCCATCCGCGGTGCTCGTAGTTCAGCTCCATCTGGAAATGGCAGTATTTATGCCCTGCGTACCGGAATACGAATCCACCGTTGCCGCCCAGCACGCATGCGTTGGTGATGGGTGACATACCTGATTTTGCTGGGTTGAAGAGCACTGTGCTCGCCGTCACACCGCCATGCGCACCGACATAGAACTCCGGCGTGCGAAGGCGTGGTTGTGCCTGCATCGGACTAAAGACCGCTGAGCTAAAAGACACAAGACAAACGACGAATATGTACCGATAACTCTTCACCATTAATTCTTAACTACTACTCTCACCTGTGCGTTCTGGTAGCCTCCGTTCTCTATTTGCTTCCAATGAATGTCGGATTGCAACCCGGCGCTCTCCTCTTTGCCGTCAAGGCGGTCGATGAGTGCCCGCATCAGGTCATAGCCCAGCAGGTCATACCGCGGCAGCTCGCTTACATGCTCATTGGTGTATGTCGCTTTCCATTGCTCGTCGTATGCCGCGTGGCCCTCGGTCTTGGTGAACATAGAGGTATAGAGTTGCGGCAAGGCGATGTTCTCTTTCTGCCAGCTATACTGGCTGACGAGACGGATGCGGTAACCGGCTTGATGCAGCCTCTCCAAGTGCGAAAGGGTCATTCGTATGTTTTGGAAGCGGTCATTATGCAGGATGATGAGGTTCTCTTTGGTGACATCGAGCGCATGCTCCACCGAGTCAATCATCAGTTCACGCAGGCTCACGGTGGCAAACCGAATGCCTTTGGCGTGCATTTGCTTATGGAGCGTGCTTACCCAATCCGAAGGCGCACCGGATGCCTCTACTGCCACGCAATGGATGTCTTGATGAGCGCGTATCCATGCGCAAAGGCTATCTGCTTCCTGGCGGTCGGTGGAGTTGAACTGCATCACTTGTGGATGGGTTGTCAAGTCCGTCTCATCGCTGAAGGGCAGGAGCAGCGGCACTTGATGCGTCTCGCACCATGATGCCATCCGCTCTATCTGTATCGGGTAGACCAGTCCCAAGATACCTTTCACGCTATCTAACTCAGAGCTGTCGCAGAGGGCATGGATACGTCGCTCGCTGCGCTCTGTGTCATAGACGCGGAGGCGATAGAGGGTGCTGTCGTTCTGTATGTCACGCAGCGCCATCAGCGCGCCTTGATAGAACTCCATCATCCGCTCGGCATTGCCGCTGCGCTTGGTCTGATGGCTCTCGAAAGGCAGCATAAGCGCCAGCTCAACCACTCTGCGCGTGTCTATCACCACGGAGTCCAGGGCGGTGGAGTCTGCCCGGAGGCTATCCACATGCAAGCTATCCACACGCAGACTGTCTATGGGCACCAAAGCGGTATCCGGACGTGCCGGCATCGTGTCGGCAACGGCTGCTGTATCCGGCATCATCACCGGCGCAGGTACCACGGTCTCCGTAACGACGGTTTTCACCACCTCCGGTTTGGTTTCAATAATCACCGGCCGTCCGGTAGGGATGAGCAGAATCTCGCCGTAGTGCAGGCCGCGTTCGCGTAACTGCGGGTTGCAGCGGATGATTTCCGCCTGCGGCACATTGAAGTTCACACCGACGCGGTACAGACCGATACTTTTCTCCACCTGATAGCGGTACATCTCCTCGCCGTTCACTGTGTCCAGCGGGTAGTTTAGCAATTCCTGTGCCTGCATGCCGAGCGCAGCAAGCAGCAAGGCAGCTATATACATATATCTCTTCATATGCGTTCGTATTTTCTTTTTCGTATTACAAATACTATGCCGCCAATGAGTGCGAGAATGGCGATGGGCAGTACGACGCTGACGGTCTGCACTTGTGCGCGTTTGTCGTGTGCGCGGCGGTCATTGAGCAGCCGGAGGGCTACGGTCTTCTCGCGCAGACTGATGAGCCCTTCGCTATCGGTGAGCCACAATACCGCATTGGCGATGAAATCGCGGTTACTGAACTGCACGCCGCTATAGCGGTCATAGCCCATGGGCAACGCTTGTCCTTTCTGTGTCTCGTTGAGCAGCACGCTGCCGCTGCCGATAACCACCTGCCGCGTCTTGACGCTGGTCTTACGCACCGGTTCGTCGGTCTCGACGCCTTCGGGCACCATCCGGTGAGCATAGAAACTCTGGAACGACCCTTCGAGGGACACTGCCACCGGTACATACTGGTATTTGAAGTCCGCCGGTTCGGGGTTGATGTCGTTCAGGTCCACCTCTCCGGGCGTAGCCGTCACACGGCTGGCTGTGCTGGTGGCGAGCAGGATACGTTTGTCGATACCGTCCTCTCCGCCCACGGCGTCTATCGGGCTGACGAAGGTACTCATCACTTGTCCCATATTGCGTGTGATGGGCGAGCCTTGGCTGGTGAGCAGCAGCGGCGCATAGGTCCATGGCATGGGCTGCAGGTTCGGTTGTTGCGGGTCAGCGCTGACGTTCACGGGGATAGGCAGACATTGGATATCCTGCACCAGAGCGGGGTTGACGCGTATGCCGTATCGGAACAGCATCTCCGTCAGACCGAGGTCCAGCGGGAGCACGGGTGTGAAACCGTCGCTCTGCAGCACGGCTTCGCTTAGCTGCACGCCGTTGATGGCCCATAGCACCGTACCGCCGCGCATGATATACTGGTCGATGATGAATCGCTCGGCATCGCTGAAAGCTGTCTGCGGGTCGGCTATGATGACCGCCTGGTAGCCGTCCAAGATATGGCTGTTAATCGGTCTTTCATCTATTTGTCCGCGGTCCACTTGATAATACCTGCTCAGCGCGGACATCAGGTCGTACGTGTGCGCTTCGTCGGGCTCGCCGTGTCCTTCGATGATGGCAACCCGTGGTGTCTCTGTTTGCAGCAGCAGATGCAGCGCTTCCATGAAGGCGAACTCCAATTGCTCAATGCTGGCGTTGAGGTTCTCTTCGCCGCTCAGACCGCGGGTGTTCTTGAGGAGCGTGACCACAGCGCGCCGGCCTTGGTAGGTGATGAGCGCATAGGGATAGACGGTCGTCTGCGCCGTCTTGCCGTTCTGCTCCCGCTCGTGAATGACGATAGGCCGGAGACCCAACGAATCCATCAATCCATTATTGAGCAACGCAGTTGCGCTCTTCCCGTCATTCACGCGTATGTCCCCATACACGCTCATCTCGTCTATCGTCTCTTCGGTGGCTTTCTTCAGTCGCCGAAAACCGGCATTGAGGTCTCCGCCTAACATCAGCGTAACCTCTGCTGTATGGTCTAGGGATGCAAGCATCGTCTTTGATGCTTCACTTAGACTATAGCGCTTGTCGTCCGTCAAATCCCAACGAACCGGTCGCAACTCCAGTGTCACGTATAGACAGAGGAGCAAACCTACAATCAATATGTACGGCGCGTACTTTCGCATTTATTTCTTTATCCTCTCCCACACTTCCTCGTTCAGCACCACCGGATATTTGGCGCGCAGGGCTTTCACCCATTCTGCCTCCAGGTAGTCCTGGTAGTCGGTCGTCACTTTGCCTTTCTCGTCGGTCCATGCCTCGGGTGCTTTGAGTTTCTTGCCGACGCATACTACGAGCGGCAGTTGCTCTGCGGGTGTGAACGCTGCTTTCTTATCCTTGAATCCAAACTTATCCACAGCGGGGTTCTTGCCTTGCTCCCAAAGCCCGTGTTGCACTTTGACGTAGGTCACGCTATCGCAGTTGACGCGCTTGGCGATGTAGCTCTGAATCGAATCGGGGTTAGCGCTCCGAATGATGGCCTGTGTGGCTTTGAGGCTGTTCTTATCCTTGGCCTGAATCAGGTATCCTTTCCAGCGCGGAGCATCCCAGGTGTATTTCTTCTTGTTGGCTTTGAAGAATGCTTCCAGACCGGCGGTATCTTTGGCGGCTTTGTCCCATACCTCGCGCAGCGAAACCTCAAAGAGCAGAATACCGTCGTGATATTCCTGCACAAGGTTCTTCAGGTCCGGGTATTTCTCCTCCAGGTGTTCGTCTGCGTATGCTTTGACCTCTGCATCGCTCATGGATGCCGGCAGGCGATATTCGGCGCGTGTCTTGCGGATGAAACTCTTGTCGGCTTCTCTGGAGCGCTCATCGCGAAGCACTTGACGCTCCACTTGTGCGCGCATAGAATCCAGCGGTTGAATACCGCGCTCGTCCTCTTTGAGGATGAGGTGCCATCCGTATTGGCTACGTACGGGTGCGCTTATCTGACCCGGAGCGAGTGCGAATACGGCATCTTCAAATGGCTTGACCATCATACCCTTGCCGAACCATCCCAGTTCGCCGCCTTTCATACTGCTGCCGCGGTCGTCGGACTCACGCTGTGCCATCTCGGCGAAGTTCTCCGGCGTCAGGATGCGGGCGATGGAGTCAATCAGCGCTTTCTTCGATGCATTGAGGCTATCAGCCGGCACCATCTTCATGATATGGCGGGCTTTGACTTCCTTATGGTCGCGCTCTTCCTCCACCAGCACGATATGCCATCCGTATTGGGTGCGGAATGGCTTGCTGATCTTGCCGACCTCAGTACCATATACGGCTTCTTCCAGCGGATATACATAGCGGAAAGGCGTGATCCATCCCAGTTCGCCGCCGGTCTCCTGCACGGAGGGGTCGGTGCTCAGTTCGCGTGCCACGGCGTCGAAGGCCTCTACGGGCTGACGCACTTTCTTGGCTTTCTTGCCTTTGCCTTTGACTACCTCTTTGCCAAGCACCACGCGCTCGTATGCCTCATGGATGGTAGCGAGTGCCTCTGCCTGCTTGGCGCTGTCTGCGCTCATGGGGCATTGAATGGCGATGTGTGCGGCACGGCGGTCTTTGGCCATATGGCGCCAGCTCATCCGAATCAGGCTGTCCATCGCTTGCTCGTCCTGCATGTACTTGGGCGTAGCCTGCGCGCGATAGCCTTTCAGCTCTTTCTTGAAACTCTCGGTGGTGTCGATGCCTTGTGCCTCGGCCTCCGCCACTTTGAGTTTGAAATTGATGAACATATCCAGGTATTCATCCATCGTCTTAGGGTCGATGGCGCCTGCCTGGTTGTTTTTCTCATAGATGTAGAGGAACTCCTCTGCGCTCACGGGTTTGCCATTAATGGTCATGAGCGTCTCTTTCTGCGCAAAGGCTGCTAATGTCATAGCAGCCGCTGCTACCAATAAAAATGTTTTTTTCATTTCAGATATTTTTTGTATGTTTGTTCGAAAAGTCTTACCGCTTGTGCCAGTTGTCCGAATAGCTCTCCTCCGGATGCGTTCATATGTCCTCCGCCGTGGAATACCTCGTTGGCCCATATGTTCACAGGCCGGTCGCCTTGCGAGCGGAAAGAGATGCGTATCCGTGGTTTGGGTGTGCCGGGTTTAGGTCGCTCCTCACGCATAAGCACGGAGTAGAACACCTCGCCTATCTGCAGCGGCATATTCACCAGTCCTTCGCAGTCGCCGGGCTGGTAGTGGAATTGGTCCAACTCGTCGGCGCTGAGGGTGATGAGCGCCAGATGGTGCTCCGGATAGATGCGCATCTTGCGGTAGAGGGCAAAGCCGGTGAGCCGCATGCGGTCGATGGAGAACTGGTCAAAGACGGAGTGGAAGATATACTCCTTATCGATGCCTGCGCGCAGTAGAGCCGCTGCCATCTCGAATACCTCCGGACGGCTGGAGCTGTACGCAAAATTGCCTGTGTCGGTCATCAAACCCGTATAAAGACAAGTAGCGATGGGATTGGTGATTGGTGATTGGTCATTGTTGATTAACCGATATACAATCTCGCATGCGGACGAAGCAGCGGGGTCGGAATAATCCTTTGTCCATCGTCCATTGTCCTCTGTCCCCTTCAAGTGGTGGTCAATCAGTATTTTCGGTGCCGGGTTGGCCATCATCTTCTCGCCCGCTGTGCTGATACGCTTGGGGTCGTTAAAGTCGGTGCAAATGAATAGGTCTGCTTCGGCAATGAGCACATTGCATGCGTCCGGTTCTTTCTCATAGACCTTGATAGCGTCTGCGCCCGGCATCCAGTTGAAGAATGCGGCAAAGGCATTCGGCACAATGACGTGCACGCTACTTTGAGAGAAGCGGTCCATCACATAGTGATACATCGCCAGCGCGGAACCCATAGCATCGCCGTCCGGCGCCATGTGGGTCAGAATGACTATTTTCTTTGCTTTTTCAACGATCTCTTTCATAGGTCACATAAAATGCGGGTGCAAATTTACTGCTTTTTTTCGATATATGCAAATAAAAAAAGAAAAATCGCCCGTGTGAGCGATTTTTCTCTGCATTGGCCGTTGGCTTTGAGCAGCCACAGGCTGCGGTCTTTCTACTTTCTACTTTCTACCAGCACTCCTTGCGCGTTGTATTTCTTTCCTTCGCGGATGATGAAGAGTTGGCCGTCGCGAAGCACCTTCACGGCTTTGCCATTGGCCTTGGCTTCCTCTACGCCGGTGGCAGGGCTCTTCTTGATGCCCATCGTCAGTTCTTGCATTTGCTGAACGCCTTGGGTTTTCGCCGAGTCTGTCACGTGGAGCGCATGGATAACCAGGCGGTAGTACTGATACGTGCCCGGATTATTGCAAGCGAAATCATACTGCGCATTATTACTCTTCTCCAGCACCGTGTCCTTGATTTGGTTGTCGATAATCGTCCATGCGCCTTCATTGAGCATTGCTGCAGTGGCCTCCGCATCGTTGGCAAAGGTGCCGCCGTAGATGGTCCATGAGTACCAGTTGCGGTTGGGATATTGCTGTGTGTCATTGCCGGTCTTCAGCTGGTAAGAAATCATTTCAATATCACTCGCCGTCTTCCAAACCACGATATCTTTCGGGCGGTCTTCATACTTCGCGATACCTTTCAATTCACTGCACCATTTGCCTGATGAACTTGTTTGATCATTACCATTAAATAACTTATCCGCACGTTGATTATCACTGGTATCCGATCCTTCTTGCTTTGCCAGCACGCTAATGTTGCTATATGAATAATCATCGTGCTCCGGAACAGTCCGGTTGCCGTAAATGGTAGCAATTAAGGTGTCCGGTGCAATCTCGCTATCTTGTATCTGTATCTTGTAGTACACATAGTAGTTGCCTACTGTATCGGCTTGCGGCACCTCGGTGCTCCACTCGCCGCCCTCAAGCTTATACAATATGGTGCCGGTCGTTGGAGTACCCGCTTCGATGAGCGTCTGCGGATCTCCGGTGGTATATTGGAGATTCGCCTTTGCGGACGGCCGCGTCTGATAGACCGGTACGATGTGCTCGATACCCATTGTCAGTTCTCCCATTTGCTGAACGCTTTGGTTTGTTGCCGGGGTTGTCACATGGAGCGCATGAATAACCAGACGGTAGTACTTATACGTGCCCGGATTATTGCAAACGAAATTATACCGCTCCAGGTTCTTCTCCTTCAGCACCGTATCGTTGATTTGGTTGTCGATAATCGTCCATCCCTCTTCCGTCGTCAGTGCCGCTTTGGCTGCATTGTCTGAATCGAATTCACCGCCATAGATGGTCCATGAGTACCAGTTGCGGTTGTGGTAGGTCTCTGCGTCATTACCAATCCGCAATTCGTAAGAAATCATTTCGATAGCTTTCGCAGTCTTCCAAACCACGATATCTTTCGGACGGTCTTCATATTTCGCGATATCGGTTGTCACGCTGCACCATTTATTATAGCTGTCGTATGAATCTGCATCACCATTAAATAACCTATCCGCATGTTGATTACTATCGGTATTGCTTCCTTCTTGCTTTGCCAGCACTGTAATGCCACCATAAGGATAATTATCGTGAACAGGGACAGTCTTATTGCCATAAATGGTGGTAATCAATGTATCCGGTTCGGACTCAGGATAGCTTTCGGTCTCTTGAATTTTGTAGTACACATAGTAGTTGCCTACTGTATCGGCTTGCGGCACCTCGGTGCTCCACTCGCCATTCTCGAGTTTATACACTACGGTAGCCCCATTGGTTGCGCTGCCGGCATTGATGAGCGGCTGAGTATCTCCTGAGTGTTTGAGATATGCCTTTGCGGAAGGTCGCGTCTCATAGGCGGGCGGTGTGCCAGTAAGGACACCCATCGTCAGTTCTGCCATCTGCTGGATGTTATCCTGCGGGGTGGAATCTTTTCTGATTTCATGGATGACGAGGCGATAGTATTTGTACCAGCCCGGGTTGTTGCAAGCAAACTGGAAGCTGGAATCGTTAAATGCTTTGAGCACCGTATCGTTGATTTGGTTGTCGATAATCGTCCATCCGTCGTCTGTCAGCAGCGCCGACTTGGCATCATTATCGGACTCGAATTTACCGCCGTAGAGCGTCCAGGAAGACCAGTTGCGGTTGGGGTATTTCTGCGTATCATTGCCTGTGATGAGGGTGTACGAAACCATTTTAACAAATCCCTCGGTCCTCCAAACTACCATATCTTCCGGACGGTCGGAATAGGCAGGGATATCGTTCGTGAAGCTGCACCATTTGGTGGTTCTATTGCCATCGAACAATTTGTTTGCTATGTCCTCACCTGTATTGGCTCCTTGTCGCGCATCGAGCACCGTAATCCTATTTGCGTCATAGTTCTCGGCGGCTTTGTCAATCGTCGCAGTAACGGTGTTGTTTTCGGGCGTGTAGTCCGCATGACTGGCATCGCCAACCACTTTGTAATACACCGTATAGGTGCCGGCATTGGTAGCCTTCGGCAGATCTGCACTCCAATCGGCGTTATCAAGCGAATACTGCATTGTTCCGCCATTTGCCGAACCGGCATTGATGAGCGTTTTCTCTTCGCCGTCATACACCATGCCCAGTATTGGAGTAGGTACGGAGGTAATAGAAGCCGGCTCCTTCCATACGGCATAGAGGGTGTCAAGACCTTTGTCCTCTGCAGTAGCCGTGATTGTTGCTTCGTCAAAATATTCCACAGCACCATTCTGGGACGTTGCCCAACCCATGAAGTAATAGCCATCTTTGGTGAATGTATTCGCTGTCAGGTTACCGCTGTTCTCGATGGTATCTTTGTCCATCGTACCCGTACCGCCGTTGGCATTGAAGGTAACGATTTTGTAGTAAACGGTTTCAACCAATGTGATATCCTCAATCGTTTTGATACAACTTATCTCCTGCAGAGTGTCCTTCCCTTTGTCTCCGCTTTCTATCACATGGGTCAGCATGAGCACACAATATGTTGGATCAGGATGTACGCTATAGCGGTAGTCGAAGGTAAATTCCTTGGTATATTCTCCCGAATAGTACCATCCGGCTGTTTCTTCTTGGTTTGTATTGACAAAAGGAGGAGCCAGCAGGTATTTCTCGCCGGCATTAGTAGCATGATTATCCGAAAAGTCCACTTTTTTATATTGTAGGCTGATAGGTACTGTAGTTTCATCTTGGCTGTAATACAAACAAACCGTAGAGTGATGTTTTTTATTGTGGCTGCCTATCTTGAATTTCCATGAGTAGCGCGTGCGTGCGTAACTAGGCGTGCTGAAGCGTGCCTCATACATGGAAAATACGCCCATCTTTCCTTGGGCAGGGCTGGAACCGGTGATGGTGTCGCCAAAAGTACTGTCATTGTGGTATATTGCGACATTCGCGTTCGGCCATGTGGTAGTAGTTTCGATAAATTGAGAATAGTGAACGGAGTCGTACTCGTTCTTGCCACAAGCCATGGTCTCACTTCCGTAAGGTACCCATTTGTTTAAGGTGTAGTGTGCCCACATACTCGTTGCGCATAGCAGCGCAGCTGTAAATAATAAAATCTTTTTCATAAATTAAAAATTCTTTTAATTTTTGGAGCTTCGGCTTCGTCGAGTTGCGTAAGCGAGCTTACACTCGACTAGCACGAACCTTCATAGGTGTATATTTTTTTTGTTTTCAATTTTTGCGATTGTCCTATTTCATTTGTCACTTTGTACTTTGTACGACTTCCATGCCCATGATTGTGTATTTCTTGCCGCCACGCAGAATATACACCTGTCCGTTCTCTATAATCTTTACTGCGTCATCATCCTTGACGAGTGTTGCGGAAACAGCAGTGGGGGCTCCTTCTCCAAACTCCACTCGGGCTATCTCGGCGAATGGTACTGTCAGCAGTACTGAACCTTCGTTATCCACTATATCCACAGCCTCTGCGGACAATACCAGTTTGCGCACGTTCGCCGTTGCAAACTCTCGGTCAGAACCATTGTTGCTCACTACGCGTATAACCGGTTCTGCGCTCATTCCCGCAGCTATTAGCAGCAAAAGGAAAATAAGGATACTTTGTTTTTTCATTATAATTGTGTATTTTTTTGTTTTCAGTTTTTGCGATTGTCCTTTGCGGCCGCAAAGGTACTGCTTTTTTGCGACATACGCAATAAAAAATGCATTTTTTGACGCAAAGTCAAGAAAATCGACCATTTTTTTACGCAAAGTCAAAAAAAAGGTCATCCTTTGGGGGTCAGGACATAAAAAAAAACGCAGCCCCGAAGGACTGCGTTGGTTTTGTCTACCGGCTTTGAGCGCCAGCGGTCTTTCTACTTTCTACTTTCTACTATTTGCCCTGTGATACTATAAGTCTTGTCGTCCGTGAGGATATAGACATTGCCGTTCTTGATCAGTTTCTGCGCGGGGTTGGCGGGGTTGGTATATACCGCCGGAGCAGAAAAAGGTTCGTCGGCTTGATAAACGGCTTGCAGAGTGATGCCGTCTGTTAGCATTGTAGAAACAGTCTGCCATCCTACAAACGTAAAGCCGGCAATAGTCGGCGCTACGGGCACATAGAGTGTAACTACATGGTTGTATAAGGCTTGGCTATCTTTATCCACATAGTTAATCGTATAATCGCCTTCGACAGTCTTGTGCGTAAACTCTTTCCACACATTGGCAGCCTGATACAGGCTTACCGACTCCTTCGGCACATTGAGTACGCAGGTGGATTTGTTAACATTATCAAACACATTGCTATTGATGCTCTGCGGTGTAGTGGCATAGTTGGTCACAGCAACCAAGGAAAGCAGAACTTCCAATGCTGGTGACGCTATTCGGAATCGTCACAGAGGTCAAACCTTTGCACAGAAAGAAAGCACCCTCTCCAATGATGGTGACGCTACTCGGAATCGTCACAGAGGTCAAACCGCTGCAACCCCCGAAAGCACTACTTCCAATGCTGGTGACGCTATTACCAATCGTCACAGAGGTCAAATGGTAGCACTCATAGAAAGCATAATCTCCAATGCCGGTGACGCTATTTGGAATCGTCACAGAGGTCAAACCGGTGCAATAAGAGAAAGCAGTATTTCCAATGCTGGTGACGTGATTACCAATCGTCACAGAGGTCAAACCGCTGCAACCATCGAAAGCATCACTTCCAATGCTGGTAACGCGATTGGGAATCTCAATCGAGGTCAAACCGCTGCAATCGCGGAAAGCCCATTCTCCAATGCTGGTGATGCCATCCGGCAGAGATACATACTTAATGTATGATTTGTAATCATACCAAGGAGCAAAATCTGGATCTCCATGCCAGTTTGTCATTTCGCCACTACCGGTAATGGTGAGTGTGCTGTCATTGGTGTTTAATGACCACGTGAGATTGGCGCCGCAAGAGCCATCATAGATGGCGGCTTGGGTAATTCCTGCACAGGATAGCAGGGCGAGGAGGAAAATGGAAATTTTTTTCATGATGTAATATAATTTAACGATTCATATTCAATTCCGACCGCAAAATTACTGCTTTTTTCTCAAATACGCAAGTTTTTTTGCAATTTTTCGGACACTTTTTCTGCTCAAAAGTCTCTAAATATTTACTCAAATCTACTAAAATATTTACTCAAACAACGTGATGCTTATCTAAATTATATAACAGGCGGGTACTCACTTGAGCACCCGCTTGATTCCTTCATCAGTTATCATAAACCATGAACCTTGCGCATTATATACCTTCTCCCCGCGGAGGATGAAGATCTGGTCGTCAATCATTACTTTTTGCGGAGCGAAGACCTTATTAAAGGGGGGCTTTTATAAAAAAATACTACTGCCGCTCAATGGTGACGGAGTCGGTACCGGCGGGGTATAGGATTTCTGGGTTACAATCCGGGGCAAGAATGATTTTGCTGACCCAGAGTGCGTTCTGCAGATTGAGTTGTTTGAGAAGCGGGTTGCCGCTCAAATCAATGGTCTCGAGGGTTGTGTTACCGACGGAGAGCGCCTCTAAGTTCGGGAACGACCGCAGGAAGGTGTAATCCTCAATGATATTGAGCCGTCCGCCTTTATCCAGAATGAGCACTTTGGCTGCTTCTGCCTCTGCCACGGTGACGATGCCGTCGCTATCGGCGTCACAAATCGTAAAACACTGTGAGAACATGTCTTCGTCTGTGATACGAATGACCGCCTCGTCGGCTTTCTGCTTGCTGCACGCCATACAGGCGAGTGCCAGCAGACTAAAAAGAATCGTTTTTTTCATTATAAATCTTTAATTTGAGCACATTTATCGGGCTTTGATTCGTGCAGGTTGAAAATATACTTATGCTCTTTGGCCCAAGCGGCATGTGCGGCTTCAAGCGTTTTATATTTTTTCTTGCCGCGATACAATTTTCCACCAAAATAACTGACAATAAAATAGTCTTCTTTATATGGTTTTAGCACATAATACTCCCCATCGTTACTAAACGGCGCAATATACTCATACGTAGTACAAACACTGTATTTCGACCATGTATTTTCCTTATAGTCATATGCTCTTCCGCCATACGAGTACAACTGATAGTATGTCCGTCCGGTATCCGAATAGTGACCTGTAGCGATGATGTTATTTCGGTAATAGTCATAATGTCCGGTTCTCAGGATAGGCTGTGAAGTCGGAGAATTAGAGGCATGTAGCGCACCGTCACATTCGATGAATAGAACATCGCCGGACATCGCCGGAAAAGAGATGTTTCTGCCATGGCAAATTAATGAGCCATGTGGATTAAGTACGTACGAAGTACCATCATACATCTCCAGCAGAATCACCCTTCCTTCACCATATAATCGCACATCCTTTATGTTGTGGCAATCAAAGCCTCCGAATAAATCTACCATATATAAATCTTCAGAATATTCACCAAGCTCGTTAATGAACATACGCCATTCTACACGACCATTCTCTAATCGTTTCCCAAGAAAATAAGCCGGCAGATTGTGACGTGAAGAATATACAACTATGTCCGCTTTGTAGGCAGAGTCGCTCTTCTGAAGGTTGATGCTATTCCCGAATAATTCAGATAGCGAGTTGGGTTCAGGAAACAACACTTTATGCTCATCGATACTGGAGAAGATCGGAACGGGCTGCACTTGCGGATTGCTATCTATGAAGTTGTTATACGACTCTGTTTCGCGATCTCTACGCTCATCTCTTGCGCGCCATTTACTAGCAGTTTCTTCATCCCTGCGACGAGATTCTTCACGAACTCGCTTGTGTATTTCTGCTCTGCGTTTTTCCGCTTCTTCTATAGCTTCTCTCCTGCGTTTTTCTGCGGGCGTTTCCTGTTCTTGCGCGGGGGTGTAGTCCTTGAGGTGCGTAGATTGCTGCGGTTGAGATTCTTCTTCCTCCTCTGTATCCACAGGTGTCGGGTCAGGCACAGGAGGCACATATACATCGTGTATCGATTGTCCGGCTATATGTTCCAATTGTCCCAGCGCCGATTGCGCACACAGCGATACCGGTAAGAGCAAAGCTGCCAATATAAACAAGTTCTTTTTCATGGCTTATTAATAATCAGCGTGGATATAGTTTTCAAAATCCGCATAGTCTTTGTCTGAGAAGAAATCGACATCCGACGCAACGATAACATACTCACCGGTCAAGGCATTGTTGATGGCTTTCTCATTCCATGCTACACAGGAGGAATTATGATCCACATATTGGATGTGTACGGGTGCTTCTCTCTTAACGGCACCCCATTTCCTATAAGCTGTATAATGAATAACACTTCCGTCTGAAGTCGTCATTTCGGACTTCCCCACAGCAACAGATTTGCTCAGGCTGTCACGCAGGATGGTATTCTCATGCGATAAGATGGTGTACTGTGTGCTACCATTCATATACACGGCGCAAATCTCGCTCGGACGCCAGTGGTCGTTGCCTAAGCACAACGCCACATACGCTTTCGTGCCGTCCATAAAGCACTCGTCTTTGACTTCAATGAATGCGAACGGTGGTTCGAAATCTGCCCACCAGTTATCTTGGCTCAACTGTACAGGCAATATACCACCGTTGCGAATCCAATAGAGTTCACGTTTGCCCGTTTCTCGGCTATAGGCGGTAAAGAAAAGTCGTACTCCGTCCGGCGTCGGCACCAGCTCGCTGGCAAAAGGCATGTTGTCCACCACGGCTTTGGTGTCCTCGTCCACTTCCGGAAGCATCGTCAGTTCACCTTCTAAGAAATCGAACCATTTCTTCTCGTCCACATATACCGGCGCGGAGAGCGAAGCGTCTTCCAATATCTCCGCCTTCACGGGGTCAGCATTGCGCATATAGAAGATATTGATATGATTGCCGTCCACCACCATTTGCGGGTTCGAGATATAGACGGGTTCCGATCCGTCACTTGGCGTCACAGGCCGCTCTTTCGGCGCACAGGCAAAAAGACACAGACCTAACAGCAGAATAGATGTGCGAAGGATAGTTTTCATAATTCACGATTTTTGAGAGTTATTATTTTCGTTTTTCTTATGGTATTGGCGAAGCGTGTGAATCGCGTAAATCACAAACGCGAACAAGCACAGACCAAGCACGGCGCCCATGATTTTCGTTTCCCCCATGAACAGGCACCATAGCCATGCATAATTGAGCGCAAAAATCACAATACCGTAGCCAAGCAACATGCCTACCGTCCGCCATATGGCAGCTGAACCCGCGGGTTGTAACTCACCCGCAATAACGCGTTTAAGAATGACGAAGGTCGGCGTGAGAGCTATCATAAGTGATAGCACGAATGCCAACAGCCGTCTAGACTTACGCTTCGCTTCTGCCGCGTCGCGGCGCTCTTCGTATTCCTTAAGCTGCTTCTGCATGGATTGATATTGCTCGTTGGTCTCCGCTCCATACGCTTTGAGGAGTTGTTCGTAGTAGTCTTCTGACTCCACCTGCTTTTCCTCTGCCGCCACGATACTGTCAAACATCGGGTCCAACGGTTCAGCATACGCACTGGAAAAACACATCGTTGCAACAAACGCAAGAAGGAAGCAACATTTCGTAATGACCTTTTTCATGATATTATTATGTTAAGTAGACACCTTTTGTATAATATTTTCACCGCTTTTTTACGCTGCAGAGCAAGTCATACTTGGGTACCCTAATTTAACGTCTTGGGCGGGGGACGGCTTCGATTATATCAACCTTTGCGGCGCAAAAGTAATACTTTTTTTTGACATATACAAATATTTGCAAATATTTAATCATTTTTTTTCTCATTTTCTTGCATATTCAAAATGTTTGTTGTACCTTTGCACCGATAATCGAACAAAACTATTAACCATTTAATTATTAACGTTATGAAAAAGATTCTTTTATGTGCCATGGTCGTATTGGGCTTCATGGCTTGTAACAATGGTGTGGAACTGCCGGCAAATGACAAAAAAGCAATGGACGTAGTTACCGCAGGGGCTATCGATATGCTCGGCGCTGAGCAAGCAAACGTGCAAAAAGCATTCACGGATGCCGGCTATCTTCAGGTAACGGAAGGGCAGAATAAGATTAGTAAACGCATCGCGGCGAAAGCTCCGAAGAAAGTGTTAGCGAAGGAAGAGGCGCATTCTGTAGATGAGACCTATATCTATGGTCTTCCCGAGAACTACGAGCAAATGAGCGATGAGGAAAGAATGGCTTACCTTAACCAGCTTCTGGCGGATGGTAAGAGTTACATCGAGGCTGAGGTTAGTTACGCGGATGGAAAATTGACGACAGTGGTAACGACTTATGCAACCGGCAAACGCCCCAAAGTCAATACCGTTTATACTGCTAAAAGCAGTGGGATGTATAGCAAACTGCCGAGCCAGAAAGAGATGAAAGAATGGATGGGTGTAATCGTAGAAGATACTACGACTTATACAGACCACGCTGCTTTTGTGGCTAAAGTTGCCGCCGCTGATTCAATTGTGGCATACGAGAGGGCTACAGGTTTCACCGAGTATTCTGAAACCCGCATGAGCGGATTCTACTATATCAACCAATGGGGAAACCCGGGTGCTGCAACCGAAGAGAAAATGAGAAAAGAAGGCTACACGCCGTATGTGTATGGTGCTTTCCAGATTTTTGCTATCGACGAGTCCGCCAACTAATTTCCGTCTTTTCTGAGAAAAATATTTTCTCCCGATAAGCGTCTCTCCGGAGGCGCTTTTTTTATACCAAAAAAAAATTTTCAAAAAAAGTTCATTTTTTAACGAAAATCGGCATTTTGAAAAAATTGAGTTGTAAGGTACTGATTATCAAAGCCTCAAAAAAATGCATTTTTTGACGTAAAGTCAAAAAATCGTTCTATATATGTTGAATTTTTCCGCCGATATTGTCTCGGACTCATCTCGGACTCATCTCGTGGTCAATACCTACTTAACGCCTACGTCATAATGTTCTATTTTTCAAAAATGCACTTTGCCCTACAAAAAAACACATAAACATTTGCATATATGCAAAATTTGTTGTACCTTTGCACGATTTTGAAGATTGATACCATGTGTAGACGAATTATTTGTGTGTTGCTTCTGGGATGGGCGGTGATGGCATCCGCCGTAGACAGAGCGTATTACAGTTCCCTTGAGGGTAAAAGCGGCGCCGAGTTGCGAGACTCGATCATGACCCTATTGTTCCGCCATCATACCACCTTCCTCTCATACGACTGGGAATTCCCCTACGACTATGACAGCGACGGCAACCTGCTGGATATCTATAGCGACTGCGGGTTCAACAAGCACTATCAATACCCGAGTGCCTATGCATGCTGCTGCGATGCTATCAACCGTGAGCACGTGGTGTGCCAGTCCAATTTCGGCGGAACTGACAGTAAGAACAAGATACCGCAGTATTCGGACCGTCATCATCTCTACCCTGTGGACGGACGTGCGAACGGTCACCGCTCGGACCTGCCTTTCGGCGAGTGCAGCGGCGGCAACCACGGCAACTGCAATAACGCGAGTGTAATCTATCCGGACGAAGGCACATCCACCTGTGCGCTCCACGAATATGGCCGCTCCGGCACCTCCACGTTCTCCGTTCCCCTGCCCAGCGGCGGCGGCAAGGTGTATGAGGTGGGCGATGCCTACAAAGGCGATATCGCGCGGGCGATACTATATATGGTGGTTCGCTATGCCAAGAAGGAATACTGCCGTCTGCCCGATGGCGCAGCGCACTCTTCTGCAGCCCTCCGGACGCCGAATGATTATCCCGTGACGGCTTGGGCCAATACGGATAAGGACAAAGTGGGGCAGATGTTCAGCGACTCGCTCCATATCAACCACGGTCTATCTGAATACGGCAAGGCGCTGCTCGTCAAATGGCACCGGCAGGACCCTGTGTCGCAGAAAGAGATTGACCGCAACAACGGTATCGAAGCTGCGCAAGGCAACCGAAACCCCTTCGTGGACTATCCCTATCTGGTGGAGTATCTCTGGGGCGTGCGCTCGGCGGATGCGTTCCGCAGAGACGATGTGCTCGGCTCGTTTGAGCAGGCTTTCATCCCCGATGTGAGCGACGGTTCGGGCGCTGCTGCACCGGTCATACTGCCGAACCATCCATCCGTGGTGACGGACGATGTGACGTCCATCAGCGGCGAGACCACCGATACCATCATCGTCATTGGTAATAACCTGACCGGAGACATATCCATCGCCATATCGGGCAGTACATATTTCTCCACGAACATCTCTTCCATCACCCGTGCTGAGGCGGCGAGCGGCAAAGAAGTGATTATCACTTACCACCCAGTTGAACAAGGTGTGCATTCCGCCATCCTGACGCTCACAAGCGTCGGCGCCAGCGCCAAGACCGTGGAGCTGTACGGCAAATGCTGTGTGCCCTACACGCTGACCCTCATGCGCAACACCATTGAGGAGAAAATCCCTTGTTGCGGTATATACGACCTGCCGGCCGTCAGCGCCGAAGAAGATGCCTGCGAGGGATGGGCGTTCCACGGATGGACGACTGCGCCGTGCGAGCAGACCGCACCGCCGGAGTATATCACCTCCGTATCGGGTGCCGCAACGGTGTATGCCGTGTATTACCAGAAAGAAAGCGAGGGCGCCAGCACGATAGAGTACACCCGCCATACCGGGGTGCTGACGGAGGGCGATTATATCTTCTTCTATCAAGGCAGAGCGATGAAAGCGCGCGTATCATCCGCTAACCGCCTCACCTACGACAGCATAACGGTGGAGGAGGACACCATCGTCTCGTGGAACGACTCGCTGCGATGGCACGTGGCGCCGAGCGGCAACTACTGGACCATCTATAATGCGCAGCAAGGTAAGTATGCCACGGCCTCACATCTGAGCGATAATAACAAGATAGCCCTGCTGGCCGACGGAACGGACGAGAAAGTGCTGTGGAGCTTGCGCGATACCATTCCCAATGTGTATGAGTTTATCAATAAATACAATTTGGCCCGAAGCAAAAACGCCCGTCTGCGCAATAACGGCACGTATGGTTTCGCTTGCTATGCTGCAAGCACCGGCAAACCGCTGTCGCTCTACAAACGCGGAAGCGTGGTAGTGAACTTTGCCACGGAGCCTTGTCCGCCTTCTGACCCGACAGCCATCAGCCGTCCGGCGGACAAGCAATACGCCCGAAAAGCCCTGCAGGACGGACGGATGGTCATCTATCGCGGCGAGACACCCTACACCCTAATGGGGCAGGAAATACGATAATATTTATATCAACATAAAGCAATGAGCAAACAAAAACGATTTATGCTGGACGAGAGCGAGCTGCCCCGCCAGTGGTATAACATAGCGGCAGACATGAAAAACAAACCCATGCCGCCGCTTCATCCGGTGACCAAAGAGCCGTTGACGGTGGAGGACCTGGCGCATATCTTCGCCACCGAATGCGCCAAGCAGGAACTGGACCAGGAGCACGCATGGATAGATATCCCGGAGGAGGTGCAGGAGCGCTACCGCTTCTATCGCTCCACGCCACTCGTACGCGCATACGCGTTAGAAGAGGCTTTGGGCACGCCCGCGCACATATATTTCAAGAACGAGAGCGTGAACCCCTTAGGCTCGCATAAAGTCAATTCCGCCATCCCGCAATGCTACTACTGCAAGCAGGAAGGCACTACGAACGTGACGACCGAGACCGGAGCCGGGCAATGGGGTGCGGCGCTGAGTTATGCCGCCAAGACCTTCGGGCTGGAGTGCGCCGTATACCAGGTGAAGATATCCATGCAGCAGAAACCATACCGCAGCTCTATCATGCGCACCTTTGGTGCGACGGTGGAAGGCTCGCCGTCGATGTCCACCCGCGCCGGAAAAGATATCATCACCAAAGACCCGATGCATCCCGGTACGCTGGGTACGGCTATCTCAGAGGCCATCGAACTGGCCACCACCACGCCTAACTGCAAATACACCCTCGGCTCCGTGCTGAACCATGTGGCGCTGCATCAGACCATCATCGGTCTGGAGGCGGAGAAACAGATGGCCATGGCAGGCGAATACCCGGATATGGTGATTGCATGCTTCGGCGGCGGCAGTAACTTCGGCGGTCTGGCATTCCCCTTCATGCGCCATACCATCCTGGAGGGCAAGAAAACAGAATATATCGCCGCTGAACCCACCAGTTGCCCGAAACTGACGAAGGGTGAGTTCCGCTATGATTTCGGCGATAGCGCCGGCTATACGCCTTTGCTGCCGATGTACACGCTCGGCCACGATTTCAAACCCGCCAATATTCATGCCGGCGGTCTGCGATATCACGGAGCAGGCATGATTGTGAGCCAACTCATCAAAGACGGACTGATGCACGGCGTCGATATCCCGCAGCTCGAGTCCTTCGAGGCCGGAATGCTCTTCGCCCGTACGGAAGGCATCATCCCTGCGCCGGAGAGCTGTCACGCTATCGCGGCTACCATCCGCGAAGCCAATAAATGTAAAGAAACAGGAGAAGAAAAAGTTATCCTGTTTAACCTGAGCGGTCACGGCCTGATAGATATGACGGCGTATGACAGCTTTATCAACGGCGATCTGAAAGACGTGTAACCGGCAGCGGTCAGAACCGCCAACCGAGATGGTAGCTGACGCCCCATCCGATGATGTCCCGCTTGCCGAAGCCGGGAATATAAACGGGGTTCATGGTATCCACCGTCGTTCCGTCCGCACGGGTGAAGAGGCACTTGAAGCGGCCCGTCCAACCCATATAAAACGAGGTGTTGTTCACCTTGGCTATCTCTACTTGGCATCCCGCCACGATTTCTCCCCAGCAGTCCCCTTTCACGCGGAACGGCTGCGGCTCGCCGGGCGTGCCCTGGTGCGCTCCCTGCACGGCTGTGCCCAGACGGACACCTATGAGCAAGGCGTGCGGACTCTCCGGATGCTTCTTGAGCGGATTGATATCGCAGCCCACGCGGAAAAAACCGCCGTGGCCGTTATACGACAGGCTGTCGCCCTGCGTCGTGCTGCCGCCTGCATAACCGAGTTCAAAAGTGGGGTAGAAACGCTTGGCGAGACGCACATTGACCGTCATCTCATAATGCTGCATCTTCCATTTGTTCGCCGCCGATACCACGATAGGCGAAGCGATATCCAACTTGAGCATCGTGCCCATGTAGATGGAGTCGGCGTTGGCTTTGGCTTTGGCATTGGCATTGGCCGGAGTTTGGGCGTTGGCAGGACAAAGGACAAAGGACAAAAGACAAAGGACAAAAATGATTCGTCCGATAGTAACTTGTCTTTGCTCTTTTAGCGAAGCGGTCTTTTGTCTTTTAGCGTAGCGGTCTATCATCTACATGAGGCTTTTCGCTTCATTCTTCAGTTCTTCAAGGGCTTTGTCGGTAGGCGTAGTGCCGTTGGTGGAAAAAGCGGTCAGCAGCGCTGTGACATACGTCTGCGCGTTGGCGTCAGCAGGGATCTGCGAGGCGATAGAGATGACGAACGCCGCCAACTGGTCACGCGCACCGATGATGAGGTCCCATACCTCGTCGGATACATATACCTGCTGGCTCTGGTTGTGGTCAAACTCCGCACGGATGGTTTGGAGCAAATACTGCTGCACTTGCCCGACGCTCCAGGTGCTGAGCGCCTTCGGCTCCGCCTTTTGCAACTCAAGAATCATATGCTCGGGCTTCGTGCGCTCCAGCAGCAATGCCAGCCGCTCGTAGGCGCGCAGACGGATAGGCGAGATGGTCTTCTGGCTCTCGCGCTTCAACTCCCATTGGCGTTTCTTCTCCTCATTGCGGAAACCGGTGTACTGAATGAACCAAAAGCCGAAAATCAGCACTACAGCGGTCAAAATAATGGCTAAAATAGTACCAGTCATATGTATCGTCACATAAATTCGCTGCAAAGGTACAACAAATTTTTCGAATTTGCAAATAAAATAAAAAAATCGCCTCGGTTGAAGCGATTTTTTAATGGTTGCTGGAGTGACTTATCGAATCATGTCATCTCCGAAGAAGGGTTGGAGAGCCTTCGGGATGCGGATGCCTTCTGCACATTGATTGTTCTCCAGGAGAGCCGCCACGATGCGCGGGAGTGCGAGGGCAGAGCCGTTGAGCGTGTGGCAAAGCGTCACCTTCTTATCCTCGGCACGACGGTAACGGCACTTGAGGCGGTTAGCCTGATAGGTGTCGAAATTCGACGTGCTGGATACCTCGAGCCAGCGGTGCTGAGCTTCGCTATAGACCTCAAAATCATAGCACAGCGCAGCGGTGAAACTCATGTCGCCGCCAGAGAGACGGAGGATGCGGTAGGGCAGCTCCAATTTCTGCAGCAGGCCTTCTACATGCGCCAGCATCTCTTTGTGCGAAGCATCGGAGTGCTCCGGCGTATCGATGCGTACAATCTCAATCTTCGAGAACTCGTGCAGACGGTTCAGTCCGCGTACATCCTTGCCGTACGAACCTGCCTCACGACGGAAACACTCCGTGTAAGCGCAGTTCTTGATAGGCAACTGTGCCTCGTCCAAAATGACATCGCGGTAGAGGTTCGTCACCGGCACCTCAGCCGTCGGAATGAGATAGAGGTCGTCCACCTCACAGTGGTACATCTGTCCCTCTTTGTCCGGCAACTGGCCTGTGCCGTAACCCGAAGCGGCGTTAACCACCGCCGGCGGCATGATCTCCGTATAACCGGCTTTGTTGGCTTCGGCGAGGAAGAAATTGATGAGCGCGCGTTGGAGACGAGCACCCTGACCGATATAAACCGGGAAACCGGCACCGGAAATCTTCACACCGAGGTCGAAGTCAATGAGGTTGTATTTCTTAGCAAGTTCCCAATGCGGGGCGAGTGGCTCGCCTCCCGAACATTTCGTTAAGCGTTCGTCTGCGATTTTCTCATCCGTCTCACTATCCCAGTTACGCAGAGCTACTGCTCCGTCCTTGCTGATAGCGTCAATCATCGGTTGGTTGGGCCAGTTGCCGATTGTCACAGCGAGGTTATCCTCAGCCGAAGCACCTTCGGGCACGATAGAATAGGGTACATTGGGGATGGTGAGCAGCAGTTTGGTCTGCGCCTCTTCTGCCTCAGACATCTTCTGGTCGTACTCGGCTATCTGGGCTTTGAGAGCACCGGTCTGCGCTTTCGCAGCTTCCGCCTCTTCCTTCTTGCCCTGCGCCATGAGTGCGCCGATGGACTTGGAAATCTTATTCATCTCTGCCGCTGCGGCATCTTTGGCCTGCTGTGCGGACTTGCGTTCCCCGTCTAGACGAAGCACTTCGTCTATCGCCTCAGCGGCTCCAGCGAAGTGCTTCTTTTCCAAACCGGCTACGACTTGCTCTTTGCCGTCGTAGATTTGTTTGAGAGTTAACATAAATTACGCCTCTACCGGTTGAATGGATACATACGATTTGTTGTTGCGTTTCTTGCGGAAGGTTACAATGCCATCCACGAGTGCATACAAAGTGTGGTCAGAACCGATACCCATGTTTTCACCCGGGTTGTGAACCGTACCACGCTGACGTACGATGATGTTACCTGCCTTTGCGAACTGACCACCAAAGATCTTCACGCCCAGGCGTTTGCTTTCTGATTCACGGCCGTTCTTTGAACTACCGACACCTTTCTTGTGAGCCATACTCTGTTGTCCTTTCTTTTAAGCAATAACAATTTCTCTGACGATGTCCGTTCATTTTACGATAGCCTTTGCGACGTTTCTTGTGGAAGACCAGGATTTTGTCTCCGCGGCACTCGTTGTCGAGCACTTCGCAAACGACTTTGGCACCCTTTACATATGGTGCGCCTACTTTTACTTTACCTTCGTTGTCCAGGAGCAGCACGTTCTCAAACTCAACGGTTGCACCCTTCTCGAGGTCGTTCATACGATTGATGAACAGTTTCTTGCCAGCCTCTACTTTAAACTGCTGGCCTTTCATTTCTACAATTGCGTACATTGACGATTGTTTTAATGTGTTAGGGCGGTGCGGCGCGCGCTTTCCAAGCGCGACTTTTACAAGCCTTTCCGTATAAAATAATTTAGCTTTCTTGCCGAACGGCTAAACGGGTGTCGAGCCATTCGACCGCAAAAAGCGTGCAAAGGTACTGCTTTTTTTTGAATTGACCAAATAAATTCTTACTTTTTTTTATTTTTGCACGTTATTTTGCTTTCTTGGAGTGCTTATGAACCTCTTCATGCACGAAAAGTCCGGGTAAGAAAGTTTTCATTGCTCCGTTGATGCACGGTCCGAACATATACAATGGGAACGGTTGCCACGGGTCGTATTTCCACTCGACTTTATACTCGCGCGGATGGATGTCTACGGAAGTCGGGTTGCTCTTCGGCAGCAGGCTGTTTGCCACAGAGGTGAAGAAGTCAGCATTGTTCTTAATCACTTTGTAGGGCACATCATCCTCCTTGTGTACCTTCGCCTCAAAGCCGTGGTACAACATACGGAACGTACCGGTGGCATTGGTGGTATTACCGGTGTACTCGGTGTCGAGCGTGTCAATCTCGCACTCCATGGTGATGCCGATAAGCGGGCGGATGAAGGGGTTGAGGAACTGCGCAGGTATGCTCGTTGCATGGATGTTAAGCGCAAAATCGCTGGACTTGCGCATCGTGAAGCCCACTTTCGCTTTCGCCATACCTTTCTCGATAGGACAAGTGCCCTGTGCCTTCATCGTGGCGCCCTTCTTGTTGGTGATATTCTCCACTTTAGCCTTAATACCGCCGAGTTTCAGTTTGCCGCGGTTGGTATTCGTGCTTGCGAGTTCAATATCGAGCGTCTTAATCTCCGCGTCCACATTCCCTACGCGGAAGACTACGGGGATGGCGAGCAGCACATCTTGCGGTGTCGGATACGGATTCTTCGGCGCATACCGTGTATCACGGAACACATCCATCCGCTCCACTACGGCCTTTGCGCCTTCCAGCGAATAATCTTGGTTCATCGCTTTGTGGAGAGGGTTGAAGGGCGTGGTCTCTGCGCTGGCGATAGTCATATCGATCCAGGTGCAAGGTTCCTTGACTATATCGCCCAGTTTGAGTTTGGGCATCGTATTGGCAATGCGTGTCTGGCCGACGGTCAGCGGACCTTGGTTACGCTGTGCGAGGTCGTGCGTCTCAATGCTCATACGCCCATCGGGAAGCATGACGGCAGCATGGCCGAGGCTGAATTTATAGACAGAGTCATTATAGGTGAATACCGTGTCGCGCACGTCAAAAGCGAGGTCCTCTATGGTGAGCGAGCAACTATCTACCTCCAGGTCGAGCTTGGTGCGCAGGCTATGCATGTCGAACGCTGCGTTCTTCAGATGGAATTGCATCAACTCGGCTTTCTCCAGCCACGGACTGTTGCGGTGTATCGAGTCCAGCCTCTCGTCCTTCGGCAACTGTGGGAAGCAGGTCTCAGGGTTCTTGTCGTCCAGCCATAGTTCTACGCTCGGCCGGACAATATAGAGGTCACTTACCAGCACTTGGTGCTTGAAGAGCATGGAATAGAAGAACCGGCCGACATCGACGCGGTCCACATGGATGTCAATACCCGGCCGCTGCGTTGAGTCTTTCTTGCTGACCGGTTCACCGCGATAGGTGAAATTGAGGTCGCTCACAGCGGCGGTACCGCTGAACAAACGCACTTGGATAAGACCGCAAGATGCTTTTCCGTATTGCTCAGGAAGAGCAGCCAGCGCTTTGTCCACCTCTTTCTTGGCCAGATATGAAAGCGCTACGTCTGCGCCCACAAACACCAGAACACTGAGAGTCAACAGGGCTCCCAGCACGATTAGAGTGATTTTGGTTGTCTTTTTCATAATCTAATAATAAATAATGTGATTAAAGTTGACTATTGTTGATTGATGGTCTTCTTTTCCGCTAAGGCCATGACCTCTTGTGCTATGCGTTTGGCAGAGTCTTTCTGCGCCAACTTGAGCACATTGGTATGCAAAGCCTTGAGCTTCTTGTCGTCCTGAATGAGTTCGAGCGCCGTATTGACCAGTTTGTCCGCCGCTTCAGCATCCTTGACCAGTACCGCTGCTTCTTTGTTGACCAGCGCCATCGCATTATGCGTCTGGTGGTCCTCCGCTACGTTGGGCGAGGGCACCAGGATAGCCGGTTTGCCGAGCAGGCAAAGTTCGCTGATAGACGACGCACCGGCACGCGAGATGACGAGGTCAGCCTGCGCGTAGCGGTCCGGCATATCAGAGAGGAAATCGTGAATCTCCAGATTGTCGTCAGACAGGTTTTTATATTTGTCGTAGTAATACTTACCGGTCTGCCATACCACACGGATGCCGGCGGCAGAGAGTTTGTTTGCGCCTTCGGCTATCGCATCATTGATGGTCTTGGCGCCGAGGCTGCCACCTATGATGAGAAGTGATTTCCGTTTATCGTCTTTGGTTTTCTTTCCGTCCAGCAGGTTCTGGCGAACGGGATTGCCGGTGAGGATGATTTTGTCGGCAGGGAAGAAGCGCTCCATACCGTCGTACGCCACGCAAATCTTCGCAGCCTTGTTCTTCAGCAGTTTGTTGGTCACGCCGGCAAAGCCGTTTTGCTCCTGAAGCAGGATAGGGATACCCATCTTCGCCGCCTGCCACATGGCTGCACCGGAAGCGTAACCGCCAACGCCCACGCCTACATCGGGCCGGAAGTCACGGATGATTTTCTTCACTTGGTGCAAAGAACGAAGCAGGTCAATGAGCACGGAGATGTTCTTCCATGGTTTGGCTCGGTTGAAGCCGCGCACAGGCAGCCCGACAATCTGATAGCCGGCTTGCGGCACCCGCTCCATCTCCATACGTCCGAGTGCGCCAACAAACAGTATTTCCGCTTCAGGGTCCAGCTCCTTCAGCGCATTCGCAATACTCACTGCGGGGAAAATATGTCCGCCGGTTCCCCCTCCGGAAATCAAATATCTCATAGTATCACCATATTGCTTGTATGAGTTGTACGGCCATCAGACCGCAGCACACCAGTTTGATAATTGTGCCACAGAGAATGCCGATGAAGCTGCCCCATCCGGCGCGTAGTGCCTCTGCCACCTCTTTACCTCCGATTAGTTCACCCAATACGGCACCGACTAACGGCCCGACGATGACACCGACAGCACCGAAGAACAGGCCTACAAAGACGCCAAGGGTACTGCCCCAAATGCCGTAGCGTGTGCCGCCGTAGCGCTTGGTACCCCATGCCGGTACGAAATAGTCCAACACCTGCACGACCAGTGTTATCATGCCCCAAATGAGCAGAAACTGCCAACTGAAATCCACGCGGTCTGTTGCTTGTGCAATGAGCAGTCCTACATACGACACAGGCGTTCCCGGCAAACCGGGGATGATACAGCCGAGGATGCCTACAAGCATGCATAAACCGGCTATAATCAATAATGCTATATCCATATTATTCCAATGTTACGATAGGTACTTCTTCTTCGCTCTCTTCAATCGTCTCTTGTACGCGCTCACGCAGCGCAAGCTGCTCACGACTCACGCCCATCATAATGCCGAAATAAATCGATGTGATGAGCACACTCGTACCGCCTCGGCTGACAAGCGGCAGCGGCTGTCCGGTCACCGGCCCAAGACCTACGGCAACGAGCATGGAAATGAGCGCTTGACACGTAATCATAAGCGCTAAGCCCATAGTCATCAGCATGGCCGGCATATCGTTGTATCGGCTTGACACATTGCAAGCACGGAAGAGAATGGCGAGGTAGAGAAAAATAAGGAACGCAGCGCCGATGATGCCCGACTCCTCTACGATGATGGCGAAGATATAGTCCGCAAAAGCCAGCGGCAGATAGTCCCGCTCTTTGCTGTTGCCGGGCAATACACCGAAAGGAGTTGTGCCGCCGCGGGCGATGGCCACCGCTGCATACACTTCCTGTATATTCTCGTCTGTCAGCACATATTTGGAACCGCCGTCGTCCACGAAATGGCGGTCGATTCGGCTAACCCAGGTTGTGGCACGCTTGAATGGACCATGCATCTGCCTGCCCGGACGCACAAAGCCGAATTCAACGATGGCATAGCCCAGGCACAGCACCACTATAGCAATACCGACCACAGAGAGCGTGTACTTCCATGGGATATGTGCTAATATCCATAAGCAGAAGATAATCAGCCCGATAAGCACTGCCGTCGATAGATTCGATGCCATAATCGGCAGCATCACTACCGCCGCAATAATGAGCGTACGGAAGAAATACTTGCGTTTGTCATCCTCTGTGCGGATACGTGCCAATTGGTCGGCAATGACGATGATGAGCGACAATTTCGCCAACTCGGACGGCTGGAAAGTAATACCGGCGATACGGACCCAGCGCGCAGCACCATTGATGGTCACCACAAGCGGGTTGCCCGGAATCATGGTCGAATAGACGAGTAGCGTGCTGACCGCCAATAAAAGGTATCCGCCGAAACGCACCCAATAGGAAGGGATATACTGAATTCCAAAAGCCGCAATAACCCCAAGCACAATGAAAAACATCTGCTGCCCGATAGGCCCGAGCGCGGAGTGGTGCATGTACACCAACGTAGATGACGCCGAGAATAGCGCAATAATAGCCACAATAATCAGGGCGATATACAAACCCCAGAAAGTGCGGTCGATGTTTTGTAAGTTTATCTTTTTCATTATTGTGTTAAGTTTTAGGTCGTTTGCAGAAAATCGCTGCAAAGGTACAATTTTTTTCTGAAACATGCAAGTTTTTGCGTCATTTCTCTTGCGTATATTCAAAAAAAGTAGTATCTTTGCACCGGTTTTGGTAAAATGGACACGTTAACAGACATACGAAGGCCGGTTGAAAGAGAGTGGAAACAGTTCGAGCGACTGATGGAGCAGAGTCTGCGAGCGGATAACAAACTGCAGCAGGAGGTGCTTCGTTATGTTGGTTCGCGCCGCGGCAAACAGTTGCGGCCTTTGCTGGTCCTGCTGGCTGCGCAGATTTGTAATCCTATTACCGATAAGACACATCGATCCGCTGCGGCTCTGGAGCTGCTGCATACTGCCAGCCTTATCCATGACGACGTCGTGGATAGTTCGGATACGCGCCGGGGTGCCGCGGCTGTGCATGTCAAATGGTCCAACAAAGTGGCGGTGCTTATTGGAGACTATATGCTGGCGAAGGTCATCGGTCTCGTAGCTGAAGTGCGCAATATCCGTATCCTTGAGATTGTATCAAACCTTGGTAAGAGTCTCAGTAGTGGCGAGATGGTACAGTTGCATGTCGGTCAGTCTATGTGGATTGACGAGGAACGCTACTATAAGGTCATAGAGCAGAAAACTGCGCAGCTCTTCCAAGCTTGCGCGGAAGCCGGAGCAGAAAGCGCCGGTTGCACGTCGCGCCAACGGGCTGCGTTGCGTGAATACGGGCGGCTTTTGGGCTTGTGCTTCCAGATCAAAGATGATATTTTTGATTATAGTGACCTTGAGGAGATAGGCAAACCGACGATGAGTGACCTGCGTGACGGCAAAGTAACGCTGCCGCTCATCGAAGCCCTGCGCCGTGCGCCGCAAGATGAAGCGGAGCATATCCGCGAACTCGGGGAAATGCTGGCGGCGCATAGTGAGAGTCTGGATACGGAGAAAGCGCTGCAAGAAATCAAGGCATTTGTGTTGCGCTTTCATGGCGATGAATATGCGGTACAGCAGATGGTGGCCTATAAAAAACAAGCCACAGAAGCACTGAGCGTCTTCCGTGACAGTCCCGAGAAAAGCAGTCTCCTTGCCTTACTCGACTACGCCATCAATCGTGTTCAATAGCCGTTCACGAAGAGCTTCGTCACTGATAGTGGCAATCACATCTTTCATAAACGCACCGACCAGCAGTTGGCGCGCTTTTTCTTTACTGATGCCGCGTTGCTGCATGTAGAACAATGCCGATTTGTCCAATTGGCCGGTGCTCGCACCATGTGTGGCCTGCACATCGTCGGCATAAATCTCCAACTGCGGCTGAGTGCGCATCTCTGCCGTCTCGGAGAGTAATAGATTGCGGTTCGTTTGATGCGCTTCCGTCTTCTGCGCATCTTTGGCAATCTTCAAATCTCCGATAAAACGGCCGCGGGAATTATCGTTTAGCACGAACTTAATCAGCTGGTTTGAAAGGCCGCCTCCTACACTGTGCTGTACATGCGTCTCGGTTTTTACGCATTCCTCATCCTGCAAATAGGCTAATGCATACACCTCCGTCACACAGCCTTCGCCTTGTTGCTCAACAATAATTGTATTCAAAATTTCAACGTCTCGAGATCCCGAAGTCTCGAGATTGATAAGGTGTATTTTTACGTGCGAACCAGCCTCCTGCACAATATGCAGGTCCACTTCCGGTTCGTTCAGAAATACCTTCTCAAATGTTTCTCCGCTATGTAAAGTAATAACGCTCAATGTTTAACTTATCCCTTCGTATCCTTTTTCTTCGAGCTCCAGAGCCAGGGTCTTATCGCCTGTCTTGACGATTCTGCCATCTGCCAGTACATGCACAAAATCCGGCACGATATAATCGAGCAAACGCTGATAGTGGGTAATCACTATTGATGCGTTCTGCGGAGTTTTCAGCCGGTTGACGCCTTCCGCCACAATACGCAACGCATCAATATCCAGACCACTGTCGGTCTCGTCCAAAATGGCTAGACATGGCTCTAACATCGCCATCTGGAAAATCTCGTTTTTCTTCTTCTCGCCGCCCGAGAAACCTTCGTTCACTGAACGGTTATTGAGTTTGTCCGGCAGCTCCAGCAGACGTTTCTTCTCACGCATCAGCGTCAGAAACTCCTTCGCAGAAAGAGGCTCTTTCCCTTCGTATGCCCGCTTCTCATTAATCGCGGTACGCATGAAATTGGTCATGCTCACGCCCGGAATCTCAACCGGATACTGAAAACTAAGGAACACGCCCGCGCGTGCACGTACTTCCGGTTCCATCGTCAGCAGGTTCTCGCCGCGCAGATAGACCTCGCCGGAGGTCACCTCATAAGCCGGATGGCCTGTGAGCACAGCGCTCAGCGTGGATTTGCCGGCTCCGTTCGGACCCATAATGGCATGCACCTCGCCTTCGTTCACAACCAGATTCACTCCTTTCAGAATCTCCTTGCCGCCGATAGATGCGTGCAGATTTTCTATGCGTAATAACTCTTTCATCCTTTCATCGTTCAATTTACCAGACTCATGACCACCTCTCCAACTGCCTGAAGCGTGGATTTGGAGATGTTGCTCATGTCATCGTGGCGAGTATGCCACCAGGACGCAAAACCAGTCGCATTGCGGACATCATAGTGAATAACATCAACGCAGGGAATGCCTGCAATATAATTGATGTAATAGTGGTCATCCGTAATAGGGTATGACTGCATATTTGAAAACAAGGCACCATAACCCAACTGCTCTGCCGAACGCCATATCTTCTGCTGATAATTGGCAGCATATGTTGTGGAATACATCTCCAGGGGGAACATCGCGTCCGGAGCACCTACCATATCCAGCACAACGCCGTATTGGTATGGAATCTCAGCCCCTTTGTTCACATAGTTTGTCGCCCACAGCTGGCTGCCCAGGCACCATGTGTCCTCGCGCTCTGCACCCGTGAAGAAATGCGGTGTGCCCATATCTTCGCAGTCAAAGAAAATAATGTCCACCGGTGTCAGCAGACTGTCCCGCATACCCAGCTGACGCGCTACTTCCAGCAGCACGCCTACGCCCGAAGCACCGTCATTAGCGCCCGGCACATTGTAGTAACGGTCTTCGTATGATTCTTCTTCATCGCACCAAGGCCGCGTGTCATAATGCGCACCTAATAGGATTCGCGGACGCGAAGCATCGGACGCCTCAAAATGGCCTATGATGTTGTAAATCTGCTGATTATTACCGCGGTAGTCCGGCATAAAACCTTTCTGCAATTCCACCTGCGCACCGAAGGAACGCAACTGCTCTATCAGCCATACTGCGCAACGCATGTGCGACGCACCGTTTGGCACGCGTGGACCGAAAGACATCTGCGATTCGATATATGAGTATGCCGAATCGGAATTGAAAGCCGGACGGGTAATAACGGCTTGCTTTTTACCGCAAGCCGTTAAGAGCACCAAAGCGCAAAGAAAAATAGATAGTTTATTTGACATTTGCTTCGCTGACAGATCTGTGATTTTGGATGGCAAGGATGGTTTGCGCAATAGAGCCCGCAAGCGTCTCGATATGCAGTTTGGAGCACTTGGACGGGTCTATGGGCAGAGAATCGGTGCAAATCAGTTCCTCCAGCGGCGATTCCTCGATGCGCTGGCATGCATTACCGCTAAGCAGACCGTGCGTTACTACGGCGCGAACGGATTTCGCACCGCCATCGCGCATCACCTCTGCTGCCTTGCATAGCGTTCCTGCTGTATCGGCTATGTCATCAAAGATGACAACATCCTTGCCGTAGATGTCTCCCAACACGCGGATTTCTGACACTTTGTTGAAGTCCGGACGATTCTTGTAGCATATAACCATCGGAACCTCGCGGTCGGTCAGACCATGCAGTTTCTTGGCAAAATTGGACGCGCGTTTTGAACCGCCTACGTCCGGAGAAGCGACAATCAGTTTCTTGAGGTTGAGGCCCGCAATATAAGGCGCAAGGACTTTTGAGCCGAACAGGTGATCGACCGGAATGTCGAAAAAGCCTTGTATCTGGTCGGCGTGCAAATCCACTGTGATAACACGGTCTGCACCCGCCGTCTGAAGCATGTTCGCCACCAGCTTGGCACCGATGGATACACGCGGCTTGTCCTTGCGATCCTGCCGTGCCCAACCAAAATACGGGATGACGGCAATCACTTTGTACGCACTGGCACGCTTGGCGGCATCGATCATCAGCAACAGTTCCATCAGGTTGTCGCTCGTCGGACAGGTCGGTTGTACCAAGTACACGGACTGACCGCGAACGGACTCCTCGAAATAGGTGCAGAACTCGCCGTCGGAGAAACGGTCAATGTGGATTTTGCCGAGCGGGCGGCCTAACTCATCGCAGATTCGCTGCGCTAAATCCTCACCTTGCGAACCGGCGAAGATCTTAAACTGGTTTGTCTCTTCCATTGTTTAATTTATTTTTTCTTTTTCTTTGCTGCCTGAGCATTGTTTTGCGCAATCAGTTGCTGGAAAACCGCCGAATCGCACGTCAACTGGCCGTCCGATAGGCGAAGAATATCTTCGCGTACGCGTTGGATGCCTGATTCCTGGTCCTTGTTCCACAGCAAGTTACGCTGACGCATACTTTGCGCAATATACACCTCCAATGACTCGCGCTCTTTCCCAGCCGGTAGCGTACAAGCATAAGCAATCATATCTTGCACGATGCGGCCGTAGTTACGCATCTTGATTGGGGTCGTATTTCTTTTTAGTTGTTGTGTCATATCTTTCTACTTTCTACTTCTTCCTAATCAGATAAATCATCGTCGGATAGTGGTCGCCGTATCCGTTCTGCCATACGCCGCCTTTGGTCGTACGCAACGGCGTGCCTTTGTCTTTGCCTTCTTGAACGGTCAGGAACGGCTTGTTGAAAATCTGCGCTTTCCAGTATGTCCACTTGCCGCTTTCTATCTTCTCATTCATCAACGGCTCGTTAATGATAATCTGGTCGAATAGGTTCCAACTTCCATTGTATGCCAGCGAACCGATGCCGCGGTCCAGCATCTGCCACATCGTGTTGAAATAGCCGTGAGGCTCCACTTCCTCGCGATGCTTGCGGGCTTTTATCACGTCTTTGCAACTGTGGTTATACGGGTCATCGTTCAAGTCGCCCATGATAATTATTTTCGCTTTCGGCTCTTTTAGGTAAATCGAGTCGCAAATATGCATACACAGCATCGCCGCCGTGTCGCGTCCGGGGCGGGAAGAGAGTTCGCCTCCGTAACGGCTGGGCCAGTGGTTTACGATGATATGTATCTTCTCCGGTCTGCCTTCGCCCATCAGATAACCCGATACCAGCAACTGCAAACGAGTCTTTATCTCACCGCCGTCAGCATAATGCGCCTTCAGCTCATGACCGTGAACACTTGCCGGCTTGAAAAGCACTGTGTCATACAGAAAGCCCACATCCACACCACGGCGGTCAGGACCTTCCAACAATATCGGTTTCAAACGACGGCCGTATTTCGCATTCGCCTCGGCGCAAAGGTCTTTCAGACAGCCGATATTCTCTACCTCTGCCACGCCGATACACGCAGCGCCGCGCGGGTCATAATCTGTTCCTAATTGCGAAACGGCATAAGCCATATTCTTTACCTTGTTCTCGTACTTGTATGCCGTCCACTTCATACCGCCGTCGGGCAGATATTCGTAGTCGTTCTTCCCCTCATCGTGAATCGTGTCGAAGAGGTTCTCGAGGTTGTAGAAAGCGATGCAGCGGACGTATTGGCCGGCATTCTCTTTCTCCGCCTCATGCGCCTGTACAGCGCTTGTGGTGATCAGCATCAATGCCGCCACCCAAATCATTGTGCGTTTCATAATATGTATTGTGTTGGTTATCATTCACAAAAATCGCTGCAAAGTTAACACTTTTTTTTGATATATGCAAGCGCACGCGCGTTTTTTATTATATTTGTAATATCTGTTTGTCAAACGTCGGTTTGGAAACCCTAAATCAGGGTGAAATAGAACATTTTGAGTGCTCGGACTCTTATCGGACTCTTATCGGACTCAACCCGTACTCATTCCCTACCTAATTCAGGTGCGAAATACAACATTTTGCACTATGTATTCTTTCGCTCCGCTCGTACCCGATTAACACTCTTTTTCGCACTAAAACAGCAAAAAATGTGCACTTAAATGAACTTTTTTGAGAAAAATGATATTTTTTTGCAAAAAAATTTGGTCATATCAAAAAAAAGCAGTACCTTTGCACGCTTTTTCGATGAAGCGACGGTCCATTAGCTCAACTGAATAGAGTACCACACTACGGATGTGGGGGTTGCAGGTTTGAATCCTGCATGGATCACAAAAACAACAAATGGAATCGCATCTGAAAGCTCGCTTTCAAGGGCGATTTTTTTTGTTGGTTTGTAGAACTCGCCCACGGCGAGGGCTATGGATTACGAAGAATTCCTGCTATCTCACGAAGAAATCCTGCTTCATTTTCGCCCTTTTTTATAAAAAAATGAATTTTCTTACGCAAAAATTTGCGCATGTCAAAAAAAAGTCGTACCTTTGCACGATTTTTCGTGTAAATGTGCGGAGAATACCCTAAAAACGAGAAAAAATATAAAATATATACTACAATGTCAAAGATTTGTCAAATTACAGGCAAGAAAGCCATGGGCGGCTGCAATGTCTCGCACTCGAAGCGCCACACAAAGCGCACTTTCGATGTGAACTTATTCCGCCGCAAGTTCTACTGGGTAGAACAAGATGTATGGATCGAGCTGAACGTGAGTGCAGCTGGTCTGAGAACTATTAACAAGATCGGCCTTGACAACGCCCTCAAACAGGCGGCTGAAAAGGGCTATCTCTATTAACGAAAGGAGCTGAACAATGGCAAAGAAAGTTAAAGAAGCGCGTGTTCAAGTCATTCTTGAGTGCACCGAGCAGAAAGCCAGCGGCGTTCCGGGAATGTCTCGTTACATCACCACCAAGAACCGCAAAAACACTCCTGATCGTTTGGAGCTCATGAAGTACAATCCCTATCTGAAGCGTTATACGCTCCACAAAGAGATTAAGTAATTAACCCCTATTTTGAAAGGCTTAGAACTATGGCAAAGAAAGCGGTCGCAACACTGCAAACCGGTAACTCCGGACGCGCGCACTCTAAGTGCATTAAGATGGTTAAGTCGCCGAAAACAGGGGCTTACATCTTCCAGGAAGAAATTGTTCTGAACGAGAAAGTACAGGAGTTCTTCAAGTAATCACGCTCTGTCGGCAAGATTTTCGCCCCAAGAGCAAGAAGTATTTCGTAAAAAATGACATGCATACTTGTGTATGTCATTTTTTTTTTGTAACTTTGCAGGCGATTTTGTTTGAGTTTGAATACCATGCTAGGAATCATCATCAACCCCAAGTCGGGAAAGAAAGCCTTCCGCGCGCAGCGTATATACCTATGGAAACTGCTGCGCAAACGTCACCAGCCTTTTGCATACCGCGTAACAAAATATGCCGGACACGCTATCGAACTCGCGCGTGAACTGGTGGAGAAAGGATACGACGAGATTCTCATTCTCGGTGGAGATGGCACACTCTCGGAAGCTATCAACGGAATCATGCGCTCAACGCTCACGCCCGAGCAACGCGCGAAAATACAAGTAGGTCTTATGCCGCGCGGTACGGGCAACGACTGGGGACGCTATTGGAATCTCGACAAACGCTTCAAAGAGAGCCTGCGCAGATTCTTCGAAGGCGAAGGACATCCCATCGACATCGGCTGTGTCACCTATTGGCGCAATAATATCGAGCATCACCGCTATTTCATCAATTCGGTCGGATTCGGAGTAGACCCGCTCTGCTGCCAAAAGGCCGAGGCACTCAAATACTACATCGGTTCGCACCATGTGAACTATGTCTTCGGACTCATCGCCGCTATCATGCAGCATAAAGCCCAGCATATGATACTGACGGTCGATGGAAAAGTGGCGGTGGACGACCTGCTCTTCACCATGAATATCGGAAACGGACCTTTCTCTGGAGGTGGCATTCGCCAGAACCCCGAAGCAGACCCGACGGATGGCGTGTTCAACTCAATGTTCGTCAAGAAACCCACTTTCAAACAAGTGCTCAAAGCGTTGCCAAACCTCTTCAACGGCAAGCTGACAGAACTACCGTTCATCTATCCTATCGTAGGCCGCGAAATTGAGATAAGTTACCGCAAGCATATCATGTTCGAGGCTGATGGCATTCTCGAGAATATCATAGGTCCGTGCAAAGTGACGTGTATTCACCACGCACTCCAGTTCCGTGTATGATTAAACAGCAAGGCAGCAATAGAGTATATACCCGAGAAACGGATGAATCAGGCAGAACCGTCATCCGTGTAGAGGGTACGAATCGCGATGAGAACCGCGCATTCATCTATATGTCTCGTCATTTCTCGGCGCTTGGACTGCCTGTCCCAAAAGTCCTTTGGGTGAGCGAAGATGAGATGAGTTATACTCAGGAGGATCTCGGAGACACGCTCCTCATTGATGTACTGAGCCCTACCTTATTAGAACGCGCTATACGCGCGCTCGCGCACATACAAGTTACGGGCGCAAAGGACTTCGACTGGTCTGTCTGTTTCCCCGTTCCTGCGATGGACGAGCGCTCGATACGATGGGACCTCAATTACTTCAAATACTGTTTCCTCAAAGGCACGAAAATCGAGTTCTCCGAACCGAAACTCGAAGATGATTTCGATACTCTGGTCCAAAAGCTAATGGCTAACGCCAATGCCAATACCTTCCTGTATCGCGATTGCCAGAGCCGGAACATCATGATTAAAGATGGACAGCCCTATTTCATTGATTTTCAAGGCGGTCGCCGCGGACCGACGCAGTATGATGTAGCTTCGCTCTTGTGGCAGGCAAAGGCGAATATTGCCCCGGCGTTGAGAGAGCAGATGATTGACGCGTATCTCGATGAACTGAAAAAACTGCAACCGGGTTTGGATGAGCACGAATGGCGCAAAGCCTTACCGCATTTTGTGCTCCTGCGCATCCTGCAAGTCCTTGGCGCGTACGGTTACAGAGGCTATTTTGAGCGCAAGCAGCATTTCCTTGAGTCGATTCCCAATGCCCTGCGCAACCTGCGCGAAGTATTAGCGGGTCTTAATAACGAATATCCATATCTGTATGCTATTAGTAACGATTTACTCCTTCTCGTATAAGCGAGGGCTGCCTGTGGACGAGTCCGGCAATGGCGGAGGATATATCTTTGATTGCCGTTCTACGCACAACCCCGGTAAATACGAGGAATATAAACAACTGACCGGATTAGACCAACCTGTGATTGATTTCTTGGAGAAGGATGGAGAGATTCTTTTCTTCCTTCAGCATGTAGATGCACTCATCGACCACCATGTGGAGCGGTTCCTCGAACGTGGATTCACACATCTGCAGGTCTCATTTGGCTGTACTGGAGGCCAGCATCGCTCAGTGTACTGCGCGGAGCACCTTGCCAAGCATCTGAAAGATAAATACGATGTCCAAATAGAATTAAACCACAGAGAACGCGGTATCGAGAAGAGATTATGAAAGCGATGATTTTTGCAGCAGGTCTTGGTACGCGTCTCAAACCGCTTACTGACACGATGCCGAAGGCTTTAGTGCCTCTGGCTGGAAAGCCGCTGCTCCAATGGCAAGTGGAGAAGTTGCGCGAAGCGGATATCAAGGATATCGTGGTCAATGTACATCATTTCCCTGACCAAATTATCGAAGCCGTTCAAGCGAACAACGGATGGGGTTGTAACATCGTTATTTCCGATGAACGCGATGAACTGCTGGACACCGGCGGTGGTCTAAGAAAGGCTTGGCAAGAAGGGCTCCTGCCGACGGACGAACCTGTATTAGCATGCAATGTGGATATTCTTTCGAATATCGACTTGCCTGCTTTCAGGGCTTCATATGATCCTAAATCATTAGGCTCGCTGGTTGTGAGCGACCGAAAGACACAGCGCTATCTGCTTTTCGATGACCATCAGATGCTACGCGGATGGACGAACATGAATACAGGAGAAATTCGTCCGGCATCATTAAGCGAAGCGGATCATTCCATCACTTCATCATTCCATAAACTGGCTTTCTCAGGGATGCAGATTCTCAATCCTGCTGTCTTCGCTAAAATGGAAAAAATAGTGATGCAGAAAGGCGATAAGTTCTCTCTTATCGATCTCTATCTATCACTTTGCGAGACATACGAATTCAAAGCCTTTATCCCTTCCGACTACCGAATGATGGATGTCGGAAAGATAGACCAAATCAACGAAGCCGAAGTCTTCGCTCAAAGTCTGTAAAGAAAAAAAGTAGGAATATTACGGACGATTCTTCCGGATATCTTCAATCACCAGAGCGGCAAGAGTGCAGCCAAATACAGCTGTCACTTGCATCAATGACCCGCGAGTCTCACATCGCTGTGCTTGTTCGGTTGAATAGACGCAGCGCACTTTTCTGGATGGCTTGCGGTTCATTTGTTTCATCCGGGCGCGAACGGCTTTCGCCAAGGCGTCGCCTTTGATATCCATTAACTCGCCGGTCGTCACTTGTGTCGGGTCAAACCGCAAAGCCGCGCCCATAGAGCAGAAGATTTTCACGCCGCGCGTGCGCGTCGCGTATAATATAAGGTCTGTCTTGTCTGCAACGCTGTCGATGGCATCAATGACGTAGTCGTACTTTGAGAAATCGTATATTGTACCTTTTGCCATTCTTTGCGCATCGTCCATTTGTCCTTCGTACATGGCATGAACGGCTTCTATCTTTGCTTCCGGATTAATCTCCAATAGCCGCTTTTTCAAGGCCTCCACTTTCGGCATACCGAGTGTTGTTTGCGTTGCGGGTAGTTGGCGGTTGATATTGGATGGTTGTACATCATCTCCATCCACGATGGTCAAGTGTATCAATCCTGTGCGTATCAGCGTCTCCGCGCACCATGAACCCACACCGCCTATACCAAAAAGTATGACACGTTTGCTTTGCAGCAGTGTCATACTTTTCTCGCCCAATAGGGCTATACTTCGACTGAACATAGACGATTTATTTATCGTCGTGAGCGTGCAACGACTGCACATACTTCGCATGTGCCATCTTAACTCGCTTCAGCTCACTCGGTTTGTCGAATTGCTGACGGCGACGGAGCTCTTTAATCACACCCGTCTTATCGAATTTGCGTTTGAATTTCTTAATCGCGCGCTCGATGTTCTCACCTTCTTTTACAGGAACGATAATCATTGCATACACCTCCTTTCTATGTACCCAGGGCCGGGATCGAACCGGCACGGTTTCCCATTGGTGTTTGAGACCAACGCGTCTACCAATTCCGCCACCTGGGCGTGCTCTTCGTCCGAATGGCTACAACGGGTGTCGAGCCACTCGACCGAAAAAGCGTGCAAAATTACTGCTTTTTTTTGAATTGACAAAATTTTTTTGAAAAAAAATGCTTTTTGCCGCTATAAACGGCTTTTTTTTAACTGATATCTCCCCAGAGAGGCTTCTCAGCACGCAGAAGATCCAGTTGGCGCTTATACATCCGGTTGCGCTCGTCTTCTAACAATGGGTCCTTGTCCAGAATATCCATCGCGGCTTGGCGCGCAAGGGCCACAAGCTGGCCGTCTGTGGCAAGGTTGGCGATATGCAAATCAAAGGGAGTGCCCGATTGCAGCGTGCCTTCAAGGTCTCCCGGACCGCGTAACTGCAGGTCTGCCTCGGCGATGCGGAAACCGTCATTCGTCGCCACCATGATATCCATCCGCTTGCGGGTGTCCGAACTTATTTCTGAGTCCGTCAGTAAAATGCAATAACTCTGATCGCCGCCTCGACCCACGCGACCGCGCAACTGATGCAGCTGACTCAAACCGAACCGCTCGGCGTTCTGAATCATCATTACCGTCGCATTGGGCACGTTCACACCCACTTCGATAACCGTCGTCGCCACCAGTATCTGTGTCTCACCGCTCGCAAAACGCTGCATCTGAAGGTCTTTGTCTGTGGCCTTCATCTGGCCGTGAACCATAGAAATCTTATATTCCGGAAATGCCTCGCATAACTCATTAAAGCCGTTTTCCAAGTCCCGCAGGTCCAGTTTTTCGTTCTCTTTGATGAGTGGAAAGACTACATAAATCTGCCGCCCCGCTTGTATCTGTGTGCGGATGAATGAATAGACCTGTGCACGGCGGTTTAGCGGGTAGTGAATGGTCTGTATCGGCTTGCGACCGGGTGGCAACTCGTCAATGATACTCACATGCAAATCGCCATATACAGTCATCGCCAGCGTTCGGGGAATCGGCGTTGCTGTCATAACAAGTATATGCGGAGCAACTACCTGCATAGCTTGTTCGGGACCGGAACCACTCCGGGATTTCGTCCATAGTTTGGCACGTTGTGCCACGCCGAAGCGGTGTTGTTCATCGATGATGACGAGGCCTAAGTTTTGCCATTGAACGGCATCTTCCAATAACGCGTGTGTACCTATTAATATATGTATCGTGCCGTTCATCAGACCGTTGTGTATCGGCACGCGGTTTTTAGCGGTTGTCGAACCCGTTAAAAGAGCCACGTGAACGGCATCACCCAGAGGCGCGAGAAACGTTTTCAAGGTCTCATAGTGTTGGTTCGCAAGAATCTCTGTCGGAGCCATGATACATGTCTGATAGCTGTTATCTACTGCTAATAGGCAGCATAGCAGCGCCACCAAAGTCTTACCGGAACCGACATCGCCTTGCAACAGACGGTTCATCTGCTTGCCGGACTTCAAGTCATCGTGTATCTCGTGAATCACGCGTTTCTGTGCGTTCGTCAGGTCGAAAGGAAGCGATTTGTACAAGGCGTGGAAACGGCTTCCCACCAGCGGCATCTGGAATCCGGGGTTCTGTTCCCTGCGCTTCATCTGCCTTAGTATCTGCAGTTGCACAAAAAACAACTCTTCGAACTTCAGCCGTGCCCGAGCGTTCTGCATCGCGGCCGTGTCTTTCGGGAAATGCACATTAATCAGCGCGTCCGTCAGACTCATCAGTCGGTACTGTTGTAGGATATCAGCGCCGATAGTGTCCGGAACGCCCATCTTCAGGTCGGGAAGTAACTCTGCGATGATGGAGCGCATGGCTTTGGAATTCAGCCCGACGCGCTTCATCTTGTCGGTCGTGTTGTAGTATGGCTCCAAACCTTGCGTCATCTCCGGTGTCACCTTGTCCCAAGGTGTCAGTTCCGGATGAACGAAATTGTAGATATGTTGGAATCGGCTCGGTTTGCCGAATAGCAGATACTTGATTCCCCGCTGCAACTTGACATACTTCACGCCTTGAAACCACACCAGTTCGCATTGATGTGTCCCATCGTTGAATGTCGCGCTCAGCCGCTGTGCCTTGCCGATACCGATAGTGTGCCATTCGGTAACAGTACCGATGATTTGCACATACGTATCTTCGTCGTCCAATTCGGCAATGCGATAGAATCTGCTTCGGTCAATGTACTTGTACGGCACTTGACGCAACATATCCATCGCTGTGCGAACGCCCAGCTCTGAACGAAGAATGTCGGCACGCTTGGCGCCGACATTCTTGCAGTAAGTGATATCTCTATAAGCGAGTTCCATGAATCCGCATGATTAAGCGGGTGTCGAGCCTCTCGACTTATTGGAGTTTGAAGTTAACCGGAACGGTGTATTTTACACGCACGGCTTTGCCACGTTGCTTACCCGGTTTCCACTTCGGCATCGACTTGATGACGCGGATGGCCTCTTTGTCCAGCGATGGATCACCACCTGAACGAACTACCTCTACATCCACAATCGAACCGTCTTTGTTAACCACGAACTGGCAGATAACACGACCTTGGATACCATTCTCCTGCGCGATTACCGGATATTTCACGTTCTCGCTCAGGTATTTGAACAGTGCCTGCTGGCCTCCCGGGAACTCAGGCATCGACTCAACGACAACGAAGACAACTTCTTCTTCCTCTTCCTCTACAGGGGCCTCTACCGGAGCTGCGATAACGACTTCCTGCTCTGTCTCCTCAGAGGTAACCTCGATAGACTCGGTCTCTACGTTATCCTCCACTACGTTCAGCACCTCAACCTCTTGCACGGCAGGGGGTGGGGGAGGAGGAGGAGTCTCCTGACTCGTTTGTTGAATCTCTACTTCTTCCTCGAAGAGGAACTCCGTGTCCGTCACCTCATACTTGGTGACCTCTCGCTCTGTCCACTCAAGCGCTACATAAACGAGGCTGAGCACAAATACCAAACCCATTAATACATAAATGAGTTTGTCATTCTCTAGACTGGCCTTTTCTGATTTTTTGATATGCATATCTTGTGTTTTTTAGGTCGTGATTACTAAAATCGGGTACAAAGTTACAACTTTTTTTTTGAATGTGCAAATATTTTAATGCATTTTTGTAAAATATAATAAAAATGCTTATGTTTAAGCCCTAAAAGTTTGAGTCGTTGTTTCCAACAGTAGGGATGATAGTCAGTCAACAATCCCTCTGTAACAAACTCTTTGTTATCAAACGTATATATCAGGTTTAAGCGTCTTTCATAAATATAATCCATAGCTTCTTTGGGTGAATAGCCGACTTCTCCAGGGAACATGTCATCTAACCATTTCCACATTCGGCATCTTTCCATTCCTAAACGAATAATATCTTCCGCTTTTGGGGGATTAGAAACCGATGTGTGCTCCCTCCAAATCGCTGTCTTTTGAGGTAAATAAGCCCATTTAGTATATTGGTAAAAGACTCCGTATAACGGATAATCCAGCCATAAGAAATGTTGTTCTTCAATGTCATCGAGCAATTTTTTAGACAATAAGTTTGTGCGGAACAAGACAGTACAGTTAGCAAATCCTACAGAATCCAGACCGTATACGCCCTCCCTTTGTCCGAATGTCCATCTATTTGAATTTAATGATGTCGAACCATTTGTATGTACAAATCCCACCTCCGGATGTATTCGTATATAATCTATCTGTAGTTTGAGTTTATGCTTATCTATCCAATAATCATCTCCATCAAGCATTGCAATATACTCGCAGCCATCTGATATAATCTGTCGATATAATTCAATTGTATTATTTGTCAAACCAATATTTTTCTTCCTTCTAATGTAAATGATTCGTTTGTCGTGAGCAGCATAAGTTTCGCATATAGCCTGCGTGTTGTCTATAGATGCGTCATCACCGATGTAGATACGGAAAGGTTCGTTACATTGCTGCATTTGCACGCTTTCAATAGCTTGAGCAATATACTGTTCTTGATTATATGTAACGATACATATTGCAATCATACTGTAATCTTTTTTTCTGCATAGAAGCAAAAGAGAACTTCAATAATTCCAGATATGATAACGCCTATAGTTACCATAATTATATTTTTCCAAATCAGGATACCGATAAAAGCAGTTATTATGCAACTGATAAAAGAAATAATTTGATTCGTTGTGATCAGATAGTATCGATTTGTAGGAATAAACACAAAATTAATGTATGCACCAGAGCATAGTTCCGCGTAAATCATAATACTCAATAAAATAGTGACAGGAACGGCATCTAGCATACTTTGCCCTCCTAATAGCAGTACAGCGGGATAACTCAATAATGATATAAATGCGGCTGTGCAAATACCAATGATACGTTCATATTTAAGGATACGTTGCACTCGTTTCGCAGTAGCATTGCTGACCACTTCCGGGAAAAGAGCACTATTGATGTTTCTTGTAAAAAATCTCGGTATGGCAACAATTTTTTCGGCAAGGTCATAAATGGCCACTTCTCCAATTCCCAATGTGTGTTTGATGATGGTTTTTACAGTTAACCCCTTCATGCTACTAGTAATAGATGTAATGAAAAATGGTGTGGACTCGTTAAAAAGTGAGAGAAGTTGACGTTTATTGACTCTTTGCAAGCGAATTCCATCAAAGAAAAGGCATATATATGAGACAAGTGTGCCAAGAATGACCGATATCATCACAATAAAAGCATATGTATTGATGTCTGCAGGAGATTGTATCAACCAAACAATAAAAGGAACAGTGCCTAAACGAATCGCTAAGTTAATATATGTTACATACTTCATTTTTTTTGTCCCTTGAAAGTACCATACTGGGAAAAAACTATTTGCCAGCAATTGGACAAATGTCATAAAACAAATTGTAACATGATTGTGCATAAACGGCACAAAGATAGTACATATAGCGAATATGGTACTGCATACTCCCGCAAGGCTTGATTTAAGATAAAAGAAAATAGATACTATTATACTCCGCTCTAACAAATTGTCTTTCGCTAGCACGACAGCCTTTGCACATGGAGATTCAAATCCATAATCTACGAAGGCTTGAAAAAAGGAAGCAATTGTAAAGGCATATACATATGTGCCATAAGCCTCTTTCCCCGTCGCTCGAATAACAAAAGGGTATATGATAAGACCAATGAGAGCACTGAAAATATTAAGTGCTGTCATAAACGAGTAGTTTTCCAGTACCTTCGTCTCTCGTAACCTTCTTATGATATCACGGATCTCCATGATATTGAAATGAGTGCTTGCTCGTATATCTTTTTCAGTTTTTTGCCGATTGCTTCGGAAGAGAAGCGGTTGATGTCTTTGTCGGTTGTACCTTGTGGCACATTCCACAAAATTGTCTCTATGAACTCAGCAAAGCGGTTGGGCTTGTTCTGTGCTATTTCTTGTGGCACGATGAGGTCTGCTAACTCTTCGGCAATGCCAACTGGCGTAGAAAGAACAGGAACGCCGGCTACGGCTGCCTCGGCGAGAACCACTCCGTATGTTTCATATCGGCTGGAAAGAACAAACGCGTCCGATTGATGCATCCAATTTGCCACCTCTCTCGGTGTCAGTTCTCCCGTCCAAACCAACAACCCGTCAGGAAAATCCAAACTCTCTGCATAGGCGCGAACATCATCAAAATCAACCCCTGTGCCCACCAAAACCAACTGCCAGTCACTGCGCTTTTCGGATAGTGCTTTCGCGGCTCGCAAAAGGCCCTTCACATTCTTAGCTCTCTCGTCAAAACAAGAGATATGCAAGAGCGTTTTGGGTTCAGACCTTTGCTTTTCTGTCTTTGGCCGGTCAAAGAAGAAATCATCGACCACATTATTAATCCTTTCCCATTGCTTGTTGCGTATTCCGCATTCCTGCATTGCTTCTGCATGGCGCTGACTGACTGTCATAAGCGTTTCTGCATGTTTTGCGATATGACGGTATAGCCATTTCTGGATAAACGGGAGTCGTTTATATTGCCCATTTTCAGGCAAATAGCCGCTCCAATGCTCAATAATCACATACGGAATATGATATCGGCGTTTGAGCCAGAGGGCAAGAAGACCTTGCTTCTGAATGACATTGAGTTGTACGACGTCGGGCATCCATCCTTCGCGTCGTAGTGCACGCCATTGCTGCCACAATTCATGCCATGTATACGAACTAATAACCCGTACTTCCACACCTTGCGCACGAACCGCCTCCACGTGTTTCTGCACGAAGAGGCCGGCCATTGCGTCCTTCTCAGACGGATACCATGGTGTGAGAAAAAGAACTTTCATCAATGCATGCCCCATTCGCGGAGTTTTTGGAACCAGACAGCCAGGCGGAAGAACGGTTTGTAATATTTCTCGACGGAATAATACGTAGTGGCGGTGCTGCCAAACTGTTTGTAGTGTTTCGCTGTGCCTCGCTCCATCGAGCCTTCAAAGTCGAAATGTACCTGTTTCTCTCGCGCGAATTTCATAGCTTCCAGAGCGAGCAGCGCACCGGCACCGGAATCGCTGAAAGCAGGGTCATAGCACGGAATCAGGTAGTACATATAATGCTTGTCCCATACCAGAAAAGCAGCGGCGTAGGGTTGTCCGTCCGCATTGCAGATGCTGAGAATCTGACATTGCCCTTCGCGGCGCGCTTTGCGTTCGAGAATCAGCAGAAACTCACGGCTGTAGCTGATTTTGCGGTTGCGGGAGGCGAGGCAATGCGTATGGAAACGGTAGAAATCCTCTACTTCCATCCTCCGATCGGCATGCAGGCTCAGCGCTTTCTGCAACTGGCGCCGTTTGTTCTTGCTGAACGAGTTAATCAGAGCGTCCAAATCACTGAGGTCATCCACGCGATACGTAGTACGCTCTTTAGTCTTGAAACCCAGTCCTCGCATCGCGTCCACGCAAAGACTGCCCGGCAGATATTGTTGGTAGTAATACGTCAGACCCATAGCGTCCATCTGTTCCTTCAGTTGGCGGCATACTTCTGCGGTCTTCCATTTATCGCCCGTCACTTCGGGGGACACCCAAATGCCGCCTATTTGTGTCATTTGCGGCATAATGATGTATTTGAACCACGCCCGCTTGCGCAACAGATACGGCATGGCGCCTTGTATCTCACCGCTTTCGTCTTCCGCAAGCAGCACATCCCAGTCCTTGCCTGCGCATACCGCGTCCATCCACCATGGCTGCAGGAAGACGGGCACAAACTCAAGACTTGCGGTCCATTTGATATATCGCTCTTTGTTGGTCATTAGAAGATGTCGTTAAAACGCTGATCGTCTGTTGGTTGGGATTCGGCTGCAGCCTCGTCTGCATCGCTTTGTATCTGTAATCCGTCTGCACGTCTGTATTGCTCCGGACGGTAAAGAATCTGAATATTCTCTGCAATAACTTCTGTCTTGCGGCGGATCTGTCCGTCTTTCTCCCACGAACGGGTCTTCAGTTTGCCTTCAACATATACTTTCATGCTTTTGCGCAAGTTCTGCTGAGCCCATTCCGCCAGGTTCCGCCATAGTACCACGCTGTGCCATTCGGTCACATCCGGAACCTGTGTCCCGTTTTGCATGGTATAGCCACGCTCTGTGGTGGCCAAATTGAATGTTGCAATTGCTACGCCTCTGTCCAGGTAACGCACTTCTGGGTCTGCGCCTACGTTACCAATTAAAATTACTTTGTTTACGCTTGACATACTAATAATATGGTTTGAATAAATTGTTTTTTGTTTTTCGCTGCAAAGTTACAACAATTTTTGCATATATGCAAGTGTTAAGGTGTTTTTTTTAGTTTCTCGAGCGCGAGATTTTCCTTGCGTGTCATCTGTTCTTTGCTCTCAGGCGTCTTGTCGCCTTGCCCCGTCAGATGCAGCACGCCGTGGATGAGGATACGTCGCAACTCGTCTTCAAAACCGATGCCCAGTTGCTCGGCATTGCTACGAACGGTGTCTAAGGATATGAATATATCCCCGTTTAAGGTCAGGCCTGCCGTATAGTCAAAGGTGATGATGTCCGTGTAATAGTCATGCCCGAGAAACTGACGGTTGACTTCTAATTCACGCTCATCCGAGCAAAAGATATAATTGATGTTACCTACGGAGAAACCATAGTCCGCCGCTACCGCCTTAATCCAGCGCCCTGTCTGCCGCTCGTCGAGCACCGGCATCTCAATACTGTCTGCACTAAATCGAATCATGTACTATACTTTATGCTATCCATCAGCATCCCTTACCATAGGATACCCATATGATATCCATAGGATACCCATAGGATAGAACCTCTTTTTTGCAATTTTTTCGCCTTATACTATATATACATAGTATATATACTTTTTGTTCGCTTTTTACCCAAAGAATATAGGTGCAATGGCAAAAGCAGCTATGGCTCCTGCCAAGTCCGCCAAAAGACAGCAAGCTACGGCGTGGCGTGTGTCTTTGATGTTCACCGCGCCGAAATAGACGGCGAGGACGTAGAATGTAGTGTCCGTAGTGCCCTGCAGGATGCAGCATAGTCTTCCGACCAGGCTGTCTGCGCCATAAGTTGTCATGGCTTCGAGCATCAGTCCTCTTGCTCCGCTACCGCTGAGCGGTTTCATGAGTGCTGTCGGCACGGCTCCCGCTAAGTCGGGATTGATGCCGCAAGCGGCGAAACACCATGCGATACCTTGCTCCAGCAGGCCCATCGCACCGGAAGCGCGGAACATACCAACCGCTACGAGGATGGCAATCAGATAGGGGATGATGCCGATGGCCGTCTGAAAACCGCCTTTCGCTCCATCTATGAAGGCGTCATAGACATTGATGCCCTTGCACATGGCCTGTATGACGAACCAGCAGATGACGCCCAGCAGGAGTATGGCTGCTATGGCTGCGGACAGGACGGAGAGTGTATGCGGGTCCAGGCGACTTGCACCCCAAACGAGCAAGCCTACAAGCGCCGTCAAACCGATGAGTGTACCTAAAACAACAGGGTCTTTCATCTTGATTTTCTGCGCGATACAAACGCATATGAGTCCTACGAGCGTGGCTACGTACGTAGCAATAAGAATCGGCAAAAAGACATCGGCAGGGTTAGCTGCTCCGAGCTGCGCACGGTATGCCATGATGGTGGTCGGGATGAGCGTCAAGCCCGAAGCACCGAGAACCACGAACATAATCATGGCGTTGGAAGCCTTCGATTTGTCTTTATTCAGTTCCTGCAACTCGCCCATCGCTTTGAGTCCCATCGGCGTCGCGGCATTGTCAAGACCGAGCATGTTTGCGGCGATATTCATCAGCATGGAGCCGAAAACAGGATGCCCTTTGGGTATCTCCGGGAAGATGCGGCTGAAGAAGGGATTGATGGCTTTGCCGAGTGTGTTTACTGCACCGGCTTGCTCTCCGATTTTCATGATTCCCATCCACAAAGCCAGTACGCCGGTAAGGCCTAAAGAGAGTTCAAAACCCGTCTTGGCGCTATCGAAGGTGGAGTTGAGGATAGCCGAAAAGATATCCACATTGCCGTAACACAATGCTTGCACTAGACCCATTATGACGGCCAGTAAAATGAGCGAAATCCAAATATAATTCAAAATCATGCCACAAAAGTACAAAAAATTTTGCAAATATGCAAAAAAAATAGTAATTTTGCACCAAATATGCGAAAAAGAACGACTTTTCATAGTGTTTGTTCGTTTATCAAGCATCTTTTTGCGGCTTGGAACACGACAGGGGAGGGCATTCATTCTCCGTATCTGTTCCATCTGGTTCGCTTTGTGTTGCGGGATAAAAATCCGTTCTACTGCTTTGCGGATATAGAGCGCAAACATGCGCAGTTGATGAACTGTGACGAGCGTACGGATATAGGGCAGATGATGTTTCGTCTGGTGCATTTTATGGGCCAGTACGAGAAACGTCCGCTGCAAATCGTGGAAATCGGCGCTACGTATGGTGTGATTAGCGCTTATCTTTCCGCTCCTAGCAGCCGCAACGAAGTGTCATGCCTGGATGAGAACACCTTATATATATACGCGCGCGAGGGCATAGATGTGGTATATGCCCATGCCGTTTATACGCCGGACGAAATTTGGCAATTCGCGGATTTTCTGCTGCCGCGTCTGACGGAGAAAGGCGTTCTGGTGGTTGAGGGTATTCATACCTCCAAAGAAATGGAGCAGGTATGGGCGGAACTGAAAGCCGATTCGCGCGTAAGAAGCAGCATAGATGTGTATCATGCGGGCTTGCTTTTTGTGGACAAGCATTATTTGAAACGACATTACATAGTACGGTTATGATTTATACCAAAACAGGCGACAAAGGCACGACATCGTTGGCAAACGGCGATCGTGTAGCCAAGACAGATGTGCGCATAGAGGCGTACGGAACAGTGGATGAACTCAATAGTTGGATAGGGCTTCTGAGAGCTCAGATCGGACTGCATACCGACGGAGAACAGAAAGCAGAGCGATTCGCGAAAGTAGATGAGCAACTGGAATGGATTCAGAACAAACTGTTCAATTTGGGAGCAATGCTCAGTGCCGCTCCCGGTGAATGGATTGAGGAGGCTGACGTCACACAGTTGGAGCGATGGATTGATGCAATGCAGGCGGTTGTACCCACTCAAAGAGCCTTCGTTTTACCGGCTGGGGGTGAGGCTGTAAGCCGATGCCATGTGTGCCGAACCATATGCCGTCGGGCTGAGCGAAGAATGCTCGAAGCGCAGAGTGACGAGAGGGCGCTGAAATGGATTAACCGCTTGAGCGATTATTTATTTGTTCTAGCTCGATATGTCGGATATCAAAATGACGAAAAAGAAGCGGTATGGCATAAAGAATGAGGAAGAATTGGGTAAAAAATCGTCTAAATGTGTAAAAAATGGCGAAAAATGTAAAATATCGTAAAAAATATTTGCACAAATCGAACTTTTTTACTACTTTTGCACGCTATTTTGTGAAATTATGCCCGAAAAGGGTCTGTTTGTTAATGGAATAAAGTCTATTTATAACGGTATAGAAGTATGTATTGGACGCTGGAATTGGCTTCAAAATTGGACGACGCTCCATGGCCTGCTACAAAGGAAGAGTTGCTTGATTATGCCAATCGTATAGGTGCTCCTGCCGAGGTGATAGAGAACTTGGAAGAGTTGGAAGACGAAGACGAGGAGCAATATGAAAGTATATTGGATATATGGCCAGAATATCCTACACAGGATGAGGACTTTTTCTTTAACGAAGAGGAGTACTAACCTGCTGGTCTGTCTGCTTTTTGTGGTTACTGCGAGCGCGCAGTTTGACCCGCAGATAGGACAATATATGTATTTGCCGACGGCCTATAATCCTGCGGCGGCGGGAGAAGGGAATCTGATGAAGGCGGCGGGTGCGCATCGAATGCAATATGTCGATATTTCAAACGCTCCGATGAGTACCTGGTTCAGCTTCAGTTCACCTTTCGTTATAGGCAAGACCTCCCACGGCGCAGGAGTGCGATTCCTGAACGACCGATATGGTTTGTTCACCACGCAATCGCTGTATGCGCAGTACGCATATCGCCAAAAACTGGGCAAAGGTTATCTGTCCGTGGGAATAGATCTGGGATTTGTGAATGTGGGCTTCAAAGGCGATTCTGCGCGGACCGTTCCGCAAGGAGCCACCGGAGAGGATTACCACGATAATGATGACCCGGCTGTTCCAAAGGGCAGCAAGTCGGGAATGAAGTTTGACATGGGAGTTGGTCTATACTACGCCACCCCGGTATGGTGGGTAGGAGCCAGTTACAGCCACGTCACACGTCCTTCCATCGACTGGAGCGACGGAACCAGCGGATATGAGCAGAAAGTGACGCTTGTCGGAACCATGTACGTGGTGGGTGGTTATCACTTCCGGTTGAAAAATTACCGCGAATGGGTGCTGACGCCGAGCGCAATGGTGATGAGCGATTTCAAGAGCTGGGATGTCAACCTGACGCTTATGTGTGACTTTAAAGACCGCTACCGTTGGGGATTGGGATACCGAATAGCAGGGAGTGTAAATATACTATTAGGAGTAGATATAATTAGCGGACTTCAATTGGGCTACACATGTGAACTGCCCACCAACAAACTGCTGTTGGAGAGTTATGGAAGTCACGAAATATACTTGGCGTACGGATTTGATATCCTGAAACCGAAAAGAACGAATAAATATAAATCAATACGATACTTGTAAGTATGAAAGTAACAAAAATTTTGTCGTTGACTGCCGCCTTGGCGCTAATGGTAAGCTGCAACAAGCCGGCGGGAGAACTTGTCGGAACAGGCAAGTCAACTGCATTTAAGGAGGCAAATCCTTATGGTATGCTGTTCATTAAGAAAGGTTCCTTTATGATGGGTGCCAACACACAGTCCGCTGTTTTTGAGCAACCGGACAATCTGGTGATGGTAACCATTGACGCCTTCTGGATGGACGAGACAGAGATTACCAACAGTGAGTACCGTCAGTTCGTCAACTGGGTGCGTGACTCCATCGCTTTGACCAAACTCGTAGAGGCAGGTCTGACCGATTATGCTGTTCAGCCGAAGGATGAGGACTTTGACGAGGAGAATTATGCTCTCAACTGGAAGAAGAAAGTTCCTTGGAACAGCAAAGAGGAAGATGTGATTGATGCACTGGCGCCGATGTACTATTCTGACGGTAAGACGCTCAATACCAATAGTCTGCACTTCCGTTATAAATGGGTGAATATGGACGAGGCGCTGCCGCAACGTAACAAGTTCGATGTGGCCACGAGTACCTATCCGAAGGGTGCAACCGCACGTGTGGATACCTTCTGGGTGAACGAGAATGGTGAGATTTGCGATTCCACCATCGTTCGTCCCTTGCGTGAACCGAAAGACCTTCTGACGGAAAAGATTATATCTGTTTATCCCGACACACTCGTTTGGGCGCGTGACTTCCAATTCTCGTACAACGACCCGTTGCTTCATATGTATTTCAAGCATCCGGGCTATGCAGAGTATCCTGTGGTGGGTGTAACCTGGGAGCAGGCTCACGCTTTCTGCAACTGGCGTACAATGTTGTTTAACTCTCATTCGAATGTAGAGGCGAACGACTATCGTCTGCCGACGGAGGCTCAGTGGGAATATGCGGCACGTGGTGGCCGTAAGATGGCTACGTACCCGTGGGGTAGTAACTATGCCCGTGATAGTAAAGGCTGTTTCTTCGCGAACTTCAAGCCGTATCGCGGTTCATACAACGATGACACGGGTACTGCCACAATGAAGGTGGCTCAGTTCCGCCCGAATGACTTCGGTCTGTTCGATATGGCCGGAAACGTAGCAGAGTGGACAAACTCTGCATATCAGTCCTCGCTCAATACGAATGTGCATGACCTCAATCCGGATTACAGTTACATGGCTCGTAAGGCCGATCCGGATATCCTCAAGCGCAAAGTGGTTAAGGGCGGCAGCTGGAAGGATATCAGCTACTTCATGCAGTGCGGCGTACGCACGTATGAATACCAATATGAGAGCCGTCCGTACATCGGTTTCCGTTGTGTCCGCGCGTACGTAGGCGATTAATAAATTAAGGTACAAGATAAATAATTACTAAAAAGCATTATATCATGGCTACAGAAAAAGCTGGAAAGCAAGGTTTAGTTGCAAGGTTCATGCATTGGTATGAGTCATACCAAGGAAAGAACACAGTTAACATCATTTACTCGGCAGGTGCATCTGTCGTTATCGTGGGTGCGTTATTTAAGATTCTTCACTGGCCGGGAGCAAGTCAAGTGCTGATGATTGGTATGTTCACCGAGTCGTTCCTCTTCCTCATCGGTACTCTGGAGAAACCGCATCCTGAGTTCCACTGGGAGAACGTCTTCCCTCAGCTGTTGGAATACGGTGCAAAACCGGAATTGCTGGAGGAAAAGTCTAAACAGGCTCGTCCGACCCTTTTGGGCGCAGGTATCGCAGAAGGCACAACACCTACTGCAGCTGCAGAGCATGCAAAGGCGCCGATGTTGAAAGATGAAGATTTTAAGGCTCTGAAAGACGGTATCTCCGACCTGGCAAAAACCGCTTCTCAGTTGAGCGAACTCAATAAGGTGGCTCAGACGGGTGTTAAACTCGGTGAGAAACTGGCAGCAGCAGAGGCTGCAACCGAGACGTATGCAACGAAGATAACGGCTGCCGGAGCTGCTACAGATACCTATACTTCTGCTACTGCAGGTCTGGCTAAGAGCTATACACAGGTAAGCGCAGACATGGCTAGCGTAGCTGAGGAAACCAAGGCATACAAGCAGGGCGTAGAGCAAGTTGGCAAGAGCATCGCTGCTCTGAATACCGTTTACGAGTTGCAACTGCAATCTGTAAACGCACAGATGGAGGCTCAGAAGAATGCAGCTGCTGCAGCAAAAGAGGCTGCGGAAGCTCAGGTGGCATTCGCTACCGGTGCAAAGCAGTTGCAGAAATATGTGGCTGACCTCAACGGCATTTACGGTAACATGCTTAATGCACTCGCATAAGTCTAACATTTAAACACTTCAGAAATGAGTGGAGCAAAGAACTGTCCGGAAACCCCGAGACAAAAGATGATAGGTATGATGTACTTGGTGCTCACCGCTATGTTGGCGTTGAACGTAAGTACGGATATCCTCAGTGGTTTTTCGCTGGTGGACAAAAGTCTGCACTCCTCTATCGAAGCATCGAACACGCGTAACGCAAAACTCTATAACGATTTCCAGGCTGCCAATGCTGACAACCCTGAGAAAACACAAGAGTGGTTCGACAAAGCGAAAGAGGTGCAGGTACGAGCAGACTCTCTGTTCAACTATATCCAGGACTTCAAGGAGCACATCGCCATGTTGGCGGATGGCAAGAAGAAAGTGCTGGCATTGAAAGAGCAGGGTATTGACCCGACTACCCAAATTGAGGCCAATGATAACCTTGACGTGACAGCGCAGTATGCTATCAATGAAGGTAATGGTCTGGTTCTCAAGGAGATAGTAGCTTATTATCGCGACTATGCCGCAGACCTGGCAGAGCAAGATGCAGAGTTGCGTAGTGCTATTCTTCAGAACTTCGCTACGGAGCGCGGATGGAACGCGCATGAGAAAGACTCATGTGATTGGGAAGTGGCTATCTTTGACGGTATGCCTGTTGGTGCATCCATCACTATTTTGACCAAGATGCAGAACGACGTGCGCTCTACGGAGAGCCAGTTGATTCAATATCTTATGGATCGCACGGACGCGGGTGACCTGCGCGTGAATAAGCTGAACGCGTACGTGATTCCGAATTCGAACTATGTGATTCGTGGCGGTAAGTACTCAGCACAGATTATTCTGGCAGCCGTTGACTCGACGCAGCGTCCTGAGTACTATGTAGAAGGTCAGCGCATCAACGATCAAGGTCGTTATGAAGTGGCTGCTTCGGGTGTAGGTCTGAAGAAATTCTCCGGATGGATTGCTTACCAGAATCCTTCTACCGGAGAAATGGAGAACCTGCCGTTCCAAAGCGAGTATAGCGTCGGCGAACCGGCGGTAACCATCTCCAATACCGACCTCAATATCATGTACCGCGGATATGACAACAAGTTCTCTATCTCGGTGCCGGGTGTGTCGAATGACAAGGTGAAGATTAGTGTTAACGGTGCTGCGGTTCGTCAGCAAGGTGGTCTTTGGATTATCAAACCGGGTGACGGATCGAAGAATGTAACCATCTCTGTATCAGCTGAATTGGATGGTCGCATGCAACCGATGGGAAGCAAGGAATATCGTGTGAAGGCATTGCCGAAACCGGGTGCTTACTTCAAATCGGGTGAGAACGAGTATAACGGTGAAAAAGCTATTCCTCGTAGCGCATTGCTCAATGCAGGTGGTACGGTTATCGCTTCTTACGGCCCCGATGGTCTGCTTGACCTGCCGTTCCAGATTTCCGGCTTCCGTGCAAACATCAATGGCGTTTATCTGGAATCAAAGGGCAACAAGTTCACGCGTGAACAGTTGGATCGTCTCGGAAAACTTAAACCGGGTAACTCTGTGATTATCACGGATATCCGTGCGAAAGGTCCGGACGGTAAAGAGATTCGCTTGTCACCGATTCCTCTAACATTGAATTAATAGCATACAAATATGATAAAGAAAATTAGTATTATCGCATGTTTGATGCTTGGCGTTATCTCAGCGCAGGCACAGCATAAGGTGATCTCGTTCTTTGACGAGATGGGTACGGCTCGCATTAAGACGGAGGAGTTCTCGCAGGCTCACGATACGATTGTGTCGGTGGACCACCGCATAGATGATGTTATATGGGCACGCTACGTGTATCGTATCATTGATATGCGCTATAAACAGAACTTCCCCCTGTATTTCCCGACCAAGTCGGATGATGCGGATTATCGTAACTTATTCAAGGTAATTGCTGACGCGGTGATTGATGGCATGCCTATCTATGAGAAGAACATGGAGACCATCAAACCGGACTTTAAGCAGGAACCGTTGTCAAAGGAGATGATTCCGATGATGTTCATGGCAGATGATCCTACCGCGGACTATTCGGACGATCCTACCCACTTTGATATCGAGTCTTCAGACGCAATGTTGATTCACTATGATAGCGTGAACGATGTGTTGTCGGGTCACTTCTATCGCTTTGAACCAATTGTACGCAACCAACTGAAGTATCTGATTCAGGAAGTGGTCTTCTTTGACAAGCACACGTCGCGTCTGCATACGAAGATTATGGGTATTGCGCCGCTGCAATCTGACCTGATCACTACGCGTGATAACTCGGATATCATGGGATCGTTGCGTGAGTCGATTATGTTCTGGATTCCGTTCGACAAACTGCGTCCGTATATTGCTATGCAGTACGCTATTCCGAGTCGCAACGAAGTAAGGCGCGTGACATACGACGAGTTCTTCCAGAAGCGTTTGTTCTCTTCCTATATCGTGGGTGAGGGCAACATGTATAACCGCTGGATTCCGGACTACGCAAAGCAGCCGGAGGATATTAAGAAAGAACAGGAACGTATAGCAGCAGAGCTGCTTAACTTTGAGCAGGATCTCTGGGAATACTAATTCATGCGCAAGCATCGGTTTCGTAATTCCTATCTAACGTCAGCTATCAGTGTATCGCTGGTGTTATGTCTAATCGGGCTGGAGTGCATTTTATTGCTCTCCGCCGGTTCTCTTATTACGCGCATGCGTGAGAATATCACGCTGACGGCTGTGTTGTCGCAGGAAACTGATAGCACGCAGTGCGCGCGTATGGAGAATCTGTTGGCGGACAATCAGCGTTACAGCGGTTATACCTATATCTCTGCGCAGCAGGCATTGGAGGAGCATATTCGCTCGTTAGGCGAAGACCCAAGTGCTTTTCTGGGTTATAACCCGTTAAGCGCGAGCTATGAGATTCATCCGACGGATGCATATAGTTCACCGGATAGTCTGGCGATGATAGCGAGTGAGATAGAGGCGCTGCCATTTGTCACGGAGGTGATTTATCCGCGCGATTTGGCAGATCTGATGAGTAGCAATGTGCATGATTTCTCGCTCATCCTGTTGGCTATAGCCTTAGCACTCTTACTGGTGTCTATGGTGCTGATAGTGAATACCATCCGCTTGCAGATTTATTCCAAACGGTTTATTATCAATACAATGACGCTGGTGGGCGCTACATCTTGGGTGACCCGCCGTCCGTTTGTGTTGCGCAACATGCGTATGGGCTTTATTGCAGGCTTGGTTGCATTGACCGTATTGGGCGCAGCCGTGTATTATGTGGAGTTTAAACTGGGCTTAATGCTCTTCCCGCTGACGTGGCAGAATATTCTGTTTGTCACGGCTATCGTTCTTTGCTCCGGGCTCTTGATAACGCTCTTTGCTTCGCTGATTGCTACTGGGCGATATATTCGTATGGATAACAACTCATTGTACGAAATTTGAAATAAACATAGAAACATATGAAAAAGACATTGCCAACACTCAACCTTATACTCATTGCGGTATCGGTCGTTATCATAGTGCTGGGTTTTGCACTTATGGCGGGTGAACCGTCGGGTGAGGTGTATAATCCCGATATTTTCTCTTTCCGCCGTATTACGGTAGGACCGATGATATCGCTCTTCGGTTTCCTGCTTATGTTGTTTGCTATTTTATTTCGCAGTAAGAAGAAATGAATTGGTTAGAGGCATTGATATTAGGTATAGTGCAGGGGCTGACAGAATTCCTGCCGGTTTCTTCCTCCGGCCATCTGGAGATAGGTCATGCTTTATTGGGCGTGTCCGGAGAGGAGAATCTGACATTCGCCATCATTGTTCATACGGCTACGGTTTTCTCCACCTTGGTGGTGCTGTGGCATGAAGTGGCGAAACTGTTTCAGGGAACGTTTACCACGTGGCAATGGAATAGAGAGAAAGACTATGTGGCGAAGATTTTGGTATCCATGATACCGGTGTTCATTGTAGGCATGTTTTTTAAGGACCAGGTGGAATCTTTCTTCGGGAATGGCTTGTTGCTTGTCGGAATATGCTTGCTGATAACAGCCTTTCTGCTGGCTTTGAGTGAGTGGCTCCAGAAACGACGTCAAGACGCGGGACATGAAGTGACCTATAAAGATGCCATCATCATCGGTCTGGCGCAAGCGTGTGCAGTATTGCCGGGCTTAAGCCGTTCCGGTACCACTATTGCAACGGGGTTGCTTTGCGGCGTGAAGAAAGAGAGTGTGGCGCAGTTCTCGTTCCTAATGGTGCTCATTCCCATCTTGGGAGAGGCGTTCCTGGATTTATTGAAACTGCTGCAGGGCGAACTGACGAGCGAGTTAGGTATCGCGCCTGCCGTTGTGGGCTTCGTGGCTGCCTTCCTGACAGGCTGTTTCGCGTGCCGTTTCATGATAGAGATTGTGCGCCGCCAGCGCCTTATCTGGTTCGCACTCTATTGCGCTATTGTCGGCACAATGACTATTATAGCCACAGTTTGTTGATATGTGGGACTTTGAGCAAGGAGAAGTACTGGCGTTTGATAAACCGCTACATTGGACTTCGTTTGACTTAGTGGCCAAGGTGCGGTATAACCTGTGTCGGAAATTGGGAACAAAGAAGCTCAAAGTCGGTCATACTGGCACATTGGATCCATTGGCAACAGGGGTTGTCATCATCTGCACGGGCCGAAAGACGAAGCTCATTGATAAGCTGCAGTATGATGTCAAGGAATATGTCGCCACGCTGCAGTTGGGGGCTACGACGCCGAGTTACGACATGGAAAAAGGGGTCGATGCGACCTATCCAACGGAGCATATCACCCGCGAACTGATAGATAGCACTATCCCGCAGTTTCTGGGCGAGCAATGGCAAGTGCCGCCTGTCTTCTCTGCCGTGCAGATTAATGGGAAACGCGCCTACGAATATGCCCGCAAAGGGGAAGAGGTGGAACTCAAACCCAAGTTGCTTGTGATTGATGAGATTGAGGTGTTGGAGTTTGACCCAACGCAAATGCTGCTCACTATCCGTGTGGTGTGCTCAAAAGGGACATATATTCGCGCCTTGGCGCGGGATATCGGAGAGCGGTTGAATTCAGGTGCTTATCTCAAGGCCTTGCGCCGCACCCGGGTCGGGGACACGCGTGTCGAAGATTGTTGGACGATAGATAGATTTTTAGAAAAACTCAAGGATTAGAATTATGTACAAGACGAATGATATGAGACTCTGTCAGTTTAGATTTAAGCTGCCAGAAGAATTGATTGCTCAGTTCCCCGCGCCCTATCGTGACGATGCGCGGTTAATGGTGTTGCATCGCAAGACGGGTGAGATTGAGCATAAGTCGCTGCCGGAATTGATTACATATTTTGACGAGGGAGACTTGTTTGTGTTTAATGACAGCAAGGTCTTTCCTGCCCGTTTATGGGGCCGCAAGGAAAAGACAAATGCGCTCATTGAAGTATTTCTCCTGCGTGAGTTGAATCACAAGAACCGCTATTGGGATGTGTTGGTTGAGCCGGCTCGTAAGATTCGTATTGGCAACAAACTGACGTTTGAAGAAGACCCTGCTATTGTGGCGGAGGTGATTGACAACACCACCAGCCGCGGCCGTACGTTCCGTTTCTTGACCGACTATGACAACGAGGAGTTCGTATCCCGCTTGTACGCGCTGGGCAGTGCTCCGCTACCTAAGTATATCCGTCGTCCGATGGACGAAAACACACAAGCCCAATACGAAGAATCGTTCCATGACCAGCCTGTGCGTGAAATGGATATTGAGCGCTATCAGACTATTTTTGCTGACAAGATTGGCGCTGTTGCTGCGCCCGCGTCCGGCATGCATTTCTCGAAGCATCTGCTCAAACGCATGGAGATTCGTGGCATCGAAACGGCGTTTATGACCAGCCATGTGTCGCTGGGTGTGTTCAAGGATATTGACGTGGAGGACTTGACGAAAAATAAAATGGAGTCCGAGCAGATCATCCTTCCCGAAGCCATGGCCAATGCCGTGAATAAGGCGCGTGAAGACCAACGTCGGATATGCGCTGTCGGCACGGAGGTGATGCGTGCGATGGAGCATGTGGCCGGCACGAACGGGTTGCTCAAAGAGTACGATGGTTGGACCAACAAATTCATCTTCCCGCCGTACAACTTCTCCGTGGCGAATAGCTTCTTCGTGAATTTCTATATGCCATGCTCCAGCCAGTTGCTCATGGTAGCAGCTTTTGCTGGATACGAAGAGACGATGCATGCCTACGAGGTGGCGGTGGAGGAAGGATACCGCTTCGGCGATTATGGCGATGCGATGTTAATTGTAGATTGATGAATGTTCGTATAGACCCATCTTGGCAACGCGTGTTGCAGACGGAGTTTGACAAGCCTTATTTCGAACTCCTGACCCAATATGTGCGCCAGCAATACAAGACCTGTCGGTGCTTTCCGCCGGCAGGACTTATTTTTAATGCCTTCGATTCTTGTCCGTTTGATCGGGTGCGGGTGGTTATTATCGGCCAGGACCCGTACCATGAGCCGGGGCAAGCGATGGGACTCTCTTTCTCGGTGCCGGAAGGCGTGCAGATTCCTCCTTCGTTGATGAACATCTACAAGGAGATTAACCGAGACCTCGGCACGCCTATTCCGCAAAGCGGAGATTTGCATCGTTGGGCGGAACAGGGTGTATTGTTGCTCAACGCCACACTGACGGTCGAGGCGCACAAAGCAGGCAGCCACCAGGGCAAAGGATGGGAAGAGTTGACCGATGCAGCCATCGCGGCGCTCAACAAAGAGCGCGAACACTTGGTCTTCATGCTTTGGGGCTCATATGCGCAGCGCAAAGGTCAGTTCATCGACCGCCGCAAGCATCTGGTGCTCCAGACCTCGCATCCCTCGCCGCTTTCTGTGTATCGAGGTTTTGATGGCTGTGGCCATTTCAGCGCTGCGAATAACTATTTGCTCAAACACGGTCTCGCACCCATTAATTGGTAATAGTTTCTTCTTTAGTTGTTATCTGCGATGCTTCTCTTCGATATATTGAATATCCTTATATCGAAAATTCTCATTTTTTTTCTCCAAATATTTGCATATATGTAAAATTTGTTGTACCTTTGCACATTAGAATGTTAAGAATCCCTTACATATTGTTGCTTTTGGTCATTTGTTCGATTTCTTCCTGCACTCCTCTTCCTAATGAGGGGATAGTTGGAGTCTTTAGTCCAAATTCATTCAATGGGAGCTACTTGTATATTAACGGTAATTTTAAAAAAATATAGTTTGTCACGATTATGAAAACGAAAACACTACTTTTATTGTCTGTTTTGGCCTTTGCAGCATGCCAAAAAGATGAATTGAATCAAATAGAAGAAAAAGAGTCTCCCAAGTATGCTATTTTATATAATGGAAACTCGCCTTATCTGGATTGGTATTATACAAATAAGGAGGCTTTTGTAACATATTTTCTCAAAGACTATCCTAATAATCCGAAGGGGGGGCTGCGTGAGAAAGTAACAAGAGCCGAAGATCATACAATTAGTGTAAATAAGAATGTCAATATTCGGATTCATGACGAATATAAATTTAGCGAGGAAGACAATACCACTTTTCTTTATCTAACCCGTACAGCTGATATAAATGGCACTAAAAGTGTCCAATATATTGACCAATTCAATATCCCATCTGCATCCCCTATCGAGATTATACGTCCCCAAGTAGACAATTGCAATCCTATACCGATGTGCTATTATGATAATTTTGAGATAGAGTGGAATGGCGATAAAACGAATCACAATGGCGTAGTAATTATAGCCGAGTGGAACGGCTGTACAATGCATAAGCCGGCAGAACCAACATCATGGGCAAATATTGATATTGTGAAAGATAGCGGATTGGCCACATTGAATACTGCGTTGTTTGATAAAATGCCGGATAAGGCATTGGTTAATCTATGGCTGATTCGTGGAAATCTGCTTACCTTTGGGGACCAAGACGGGACATTCATAAAGCATATACAAGAACTATCACCGGGCGGCATAATGGAATCACTTTCCCAGCAACCGAAACAGTTATTAGATTTACAACCCTTCATGTTAGGTTCTGCGGCTGTCTCTACGTTCTCCTTTTTCTTGATTAGAGATTTGGAGAAATAAAGTCAAAATCCTCTGTAATGGTCAAATCTTCATCCTCCGTGGGGAGAAGACTTACGCCATAGACGGCCAAAAGTGCAATAACTTCGTTCTTTAGTACGGCATCCCGTGCCCGCCATACGCCAAGCCCTCCGACTATTTGCAGCCGGAGGGCTTGCTCTCTGCTCAACCTCGGAGAAACTCCTTACGCCCTACGTACCAAACTATAAACTTCATATAAAGCTCATATAAACCTCATTCAAGGCTTATATGTACAAAACTATATAAAATCTACATCCCTTTTTGTATAAAATTATACAAACTCTTGCATATGTCAAATAAAAGCAGTAATTTTGCACTCGCATAAGGAACAACTTAACGGTTTAGCAAATATGGCGAAGACATTACTTCTGATAGACGCCTACGCGATGATTTTTCGTGCGTACTATGCCTTCATTCGTGCGCCGCGCATGAATAGCAAAGGCGAAAACACATCTGCTATTTTCGGTTTTGCCGTCACGCTGGAGGACCTGATAAAGAAAATCAACCCTACCCACATGGGCGTTGCTTTTGACCCTGCCGGCGGCACGTTCCGCCACGAGGCGTACGAGCAATACAAAGCGCAGCGGCCGGAGACGCCTGAGGACATCCGTAAGGCTGTGCCTGTGATAAAGCAGATATTGCAGGCAATGAATATCCCTGTTCTGGAGGTGTCCGGATTTGAGGCAGATGATGTGATAGGTACGCTGTCGCGGAAAGGCGAGCAAGCCGGATACGAGGTATATATGGCTACGCCGGACAAGGACTACGGGCAGCTCGTTTCCGAACATGTGTTTATGTATCGCCCGCGTCATACCGGCGGTTTCGAACTGATGGGACCGAAAGAGGTGTGCGACAAATACGGTCTCCAAAACAAGAACCAAGTCATTGATCTTCTCGGGCTTATGGGCGATGCGAGTGATAACATCCCCGGATGCAAAGGAGTAGGGGAGAAGACGGCCGTCGCCCTGCTGCAGCAGTTTGGCTCGATTGATAACATGCTGGCGAACACCGACCAGATAAAAGGTGCGCTGCGCCAGAAAGTCGAATCCCAGGTGGAGGAAATCAAATTCTCGCGCTTCCTGGCTACCATTCGCACGGATGTGCCCATTGAGTTGAATGAAGCGTTGCTGGCGAAGAGAGAACCGAACATGGAAGCACTCACTGCCTTGTACCGGGAGCTGGAGTTCAATACCCTTCTCAAGCGATTGCCGTCAAGTGCTGCGGGTGCGCCAAGTACACCGAAGCCGGTTGCTCCAAAGAAACCCAAACAGGACACCACCGGCGTTCTCGACCTTTTCGGTTCTATTGAAGAAGAGCAGGGACAGACCGGCAACAGCCAGGACGCACAGCCTACCTACGACACCATAGAGAATCGCCTCTGCCAATATCTTCTCAACCCCGAGGTGGCGTTTAATCCCTATAAGGAACCTGACTTCGCAGCGCTCAAAGCCGATGCGGATTTGTGGAACTTGTACAACGATGTGGAATTGCCGCTGGTGCCTGTGCTCCGAGAAATGGAGGAAGCGGGAGTGCGCATTGATATTGACAAACTGAAAAAGGCCGAAGAAACGCTTACGGCCGAGTTGAATGAATTGGAGAAGCGCATCTATGAACTCGCGGGAGAGCCGTTCAATATCAATAGCCCGCGGCAAGTAGGAGAATTACTCTTCGACAAACTCAAGCTTGACACCAAAGCCAAGAAATCAAAGAACGGCCAGTACTCGACGTCGGAGGAAGTGCTGCTCGCGCTGAAGGAACGTCACGAGATTGTCGGACTAATCTTAGACCATAGGGAACTGAAAAAGCTAATCTCGACCTACATTTCTGCTCTTCCGACGTATATCGCCAAAGATGGAAAGATTCACACGACCTATAACCAGACGGTAACGGCCACGGGGCGCTTGTCCAGCAGTAACCCGAACCTGCAGAACCTGCCCATTCGTTCGGAACGGGGACGATTCATTCGCGAAGCGGTTATTCCGGACGACGGTTGTCTGTTCCTCAGTGCCGATTACAGCCAGATAGAGCTGCGGCTCATGGCGCATTTCTCGCAGGACGAACATATGCTCGCGGCTTTCCGTACCGGACAGGACATCCATGCGGCTACAGCTGCACGTATTTTTAAACAGCCGATAGAGAATATCACCAAAGACCAGCGCCGGCAAGCGAAAACAGCCAATTTCGGTATTATTTACGGTATTTCGGCCTTCGGTTTAGCGCAACAACTGGATTGCTCGCGCGCGGACGCCAAGCAACTCATTGATGATTATTTTGCTGCGTTCCCTCGCGTAATCAGTTATATAGAAAGCCAGAAAGAACTGGCGCGGCAACGCGGCTATGCCGAGACCCTTTTCGGGCGGAAACGCTATCTGCCGGATATCAATTCGCACAACGCCACCGTCCGTTCATTCGCTGAACGAAATGCCGTCAACGCACCTATCCAGGGAACCGCGGCGGATATTATCAAGATGGCGATGGTTTCTATCCATCATCGCCTCAAAGCGGAAGGACTCAAGGCGCAGATGATTATGCAGGTGCACGACGAACTGAACTTCAACGTCCCTGTCGCTGAAGTGGACCGCGTCCGCGAAATCGTCGTTACGGAAATGCAGAACGCTGTCCATCTGTCCATTCCTCTCATCGCTGAGTGTGGAGTAGGGCAGAACTGGCTCGAAGCCCATTAAATCATTAATCATAAATCATCAATCATAAATGAAATTATCCGCGATAATTTTACTCATCCGTGTCCTCTGTATCGGCAATTCCTTCTCTTGGGATGCCGTTGAGCAGGAACTCGTGCCGCTATGTCGCGAAAAAGGCGTAGAAGTGGAGATTCATAATCTGTATTATGGCGGTTGCTCCTTGCAGCAGCATGCCGAATTCATGCTCCGCGACACCGCTGCTTATAGCCATCGTGTATGTACTAACAGCCAAAGCCGCATCGTCAAAGACACGATTTCATTGAAGCAGGCACTGCGTGACGGCGAGTACGACTTCATCTCGTTGCAGCAAGCCAGCCATGACAGCGGCATCCGTTCGTCGTACGAACCGTGGCTGGACATACTCATCGATACCGTCACTGCCTATCAGCCCAAAGCGCAACTATGCTGGATGCAGACATGGGCATACAGCAAGGATGCAAAGCACCCCGCTTATCCGCGCTATCAATCTGACCAGCAAGTCATGTGGGATAGTATCCAGGCTTGCATGCAGTATGTTTCTCAATTAACCATAGTTCCTTGCGGAACGGCTATTCAGCTGGCGCGTCAAACGAAATTGGGAGACACGCTCTGCCGCGACGGATATCATCTCAACTACAGTTATGGCCGTTATACCGCCGCGTGTGTCTGGTATGAGATATTGACGGGAAAGGACGTACGGAAAAACCGATATATGAACCCTCAAATGACGCTCAAACAGCGTCGCTTGGCGCAAAAATCTGCCCATCAAGCAGTCCGTGCTACCAGAAAATAACTTTTTTTGCAAAAAAAATGCAAAAATATTTGGTCATATAAAAAAAAAGCAGTACCTTTGCACCCGGTTTTGAATGAAGCGAGTGTTAAGCCCTTTTGGGCGGAGGCCGCTTCTCCCGTTTAACGGGAGACCGCTCCGGGGTCGCGAGTTCGAGTCTCGTCCGCACCGCAAAAAGTCCACAGAAATGTGGACTTTTTTGTGCGACGGACTTGAATCTCGCGAGTTCTTAGCCCTACGGGCACGATTATTGCACAAATGCAATTTTCGAGTCTCGTCCGCACCGCAAAAAACGCAATTTCTCATTTGAGAGGTTGCGTTTTTTTGTGTGATTTTTTGCAGCAAATCTTGCGAATTTCGAAAAAATGTAGTACCTTTGCAGGCGATTTGTGTATGAAACTCAATTGGGTACATAGTATTCTTCTCGCATGGCTGATTGTCGGAGTTCCGGTGAACGCTGCTTCTACCGACACCTCCGGCCAGGCGTCAGCCCCTAAGAAGCCCAACAAGGCCTTGGCGTTCTTTTTTCGGGTGGGGGAGAAGATGGACCGTTTCCAGTTAAATGGCTTGGACACCAGCTACATCGCCTTGCCCGAGCATAGTTGGCGTGTCGCGCTGACTAATGGTGAGGTGGGGCTCAACACCACATATACCACGTTTGCCAGCGCTAATACCCATATGGACCTCCATGCGCAATCGGCGCCGAGCCTGGAATTGGGATTCAATGCTTCCTATCGTGGTTTGGGAGGCGGCTATTCATGGGATGTGCTCAGCGCGTATACCACCAATTGGAATATCTCGCTCGGAGGAAAAGCCGTCGGCCTAGAGTTCATACGCAATGTGAGTAGTAACCTACGAGGAACCTTCTCCATTGACGACGAAGTGCAGGACTTCCTGCCGCCTTTGGAAAAAGGAGATATCAAGGTCGAGAATACATCTCTCAGTGCGTGGTATGTGCTCAACGCCGCCCACTATTCGCACAACGCTGCTATCAAGCAATCATATATCCAGAAGCGCAGCGCCGGTTCCTTGCTTCTCTCGGTGGCATACATGTCAACGTCCATGAGCATTTTGGATTCGACCAAATACATCCATGACCTGGATGCCAGTGTGTTCTTTGATGGGGTGACAGGCATGGTCACAAGGCAAGTGGCGATAGGAATCGGCTATGGTATCAACTATACGCCCAACAAAGGAAAAGTACTGTTGCATGCCTCCGCGAACATGCAGGTCGTGTGCTATTCCATCAATCATATCTTCTATGACCCGCCCGAAGATGCCTACTTGCCCGGAATACCGCAATATGAGATGCATCCCGATAAACCGGCGCACGTCACGGGAAACATGCGTGCGGCAATCAGTTGGGAGATAAATAAATGGGTGCATCTCTCCGTTTGGGCGCAGGCGAACAACCAGCGCTTCACATCCAACGGGGACTTGTCGCGCATACTCACCAGCCAGTGGCTCTGGCAGGCGCACCTGAATATCGGAGTCCGCTTCGGAGCAGGAAAGAAGAAAGTGCGTGAAGTGATGGGCGAACCGGATATCCCGATTGAAACGGATATGCCGGAAAAGAAAGCCAAACTGCCAAAATGGTTAAGAGAATATTTCTTCTCACTCAGCGAAAAATAACCTGTTATGAATACGATTCAATCATATCTTGACGCTCATCGTGAGCGGTTTATGGAGGAGTGGGCAAGCCTCATTCGCATCCCCAGTGTCAGTTGCCAGGCCGAGCATAAATCCGATATGCTCCGGTGCGCCGAGCGCTGGAAGGAACTGCTGCTTCAGGCTGGTTGCCAGAAAGCCGAAATCCTCCCTTCTGCCGGCAACCCCTTCGTCTATGCCGAATATAATTCTCAATTCTCAACTCTCAATTCTCAATTACCAACGGTCTTGGTCTACGCCCACTATGATGTCATGCCCGTTGAACCGCTCGACCAGTGGCTCTCGAATCCCTGGGAACCGACCATTCGTGACGGACGCCTGTATGCGCGCGGGGCAGATGACGACAAAGGCCAGGCGATGATTCAAGCGAAAGCGTTTGAATATCTCGTCAAGACAGGACAAATGCGCTGTAACGTCAAGTTTATCTTTGAGGGAGAAGAAGAAATCGGTTCGCCTTCGCTCGAGGCTTTCCTCGAGGACCATAAGGAGATGCTTAAAGCGGATATCATCCTCGTCTCCGATACCTCGATGATAGGTAAAGACACGCCTTCTATCACCACCGGACTCCGCGGACTCGCCTACTGGCAGATTGAGGTGGATGGACCTAACCGAGACCTCCATTCCGGGCATTTCGGCGGAGCCGTTAAGAATCCCGTCAATGCCCTCTGTGAGATGCTTGCGAAGGTCGTAGATGAAAATGGACGTATCACAATCCCGCATTTCTACGACGATGTGTTGCCTATCCCCGAAGCCGAAAGGGCGATGATTGCGCAGATTCCTTTTGACCAGAAGAAATACAACCAAGCCATCGATGTGGACGACGTCTTCGGCGAAGCCGGTTACTCGACTTTGGAGCGTAACTCCTGCCGCCCGTCGTTTGATATATGCGGTATTTGGGGCGGCTACACCGGCGAAGGCTCTAAAACCGTCCTGCCCGCCAAAGCGTTTGCAAAGGTCTCCTGCCGTCTGGTCGCAAATCAGGACCATGAGAAGATTTCGCAGGCCTTCATCGATTATATCAAATCTCTTGCGCCCAAGAGTGTGCGCGTGCATGTCACGCCGATGCACGGGGGACAAGGATATGTGTGCCCGATAGATATCCCGGCATACAAAGCGGCGGAGAAAGGCTTCGAGATTGCCTTCGGCAAACGTCCTCTCGCGGCACGACGAGGTGGCAGTATTCCTATCATCGCGGCCTTCGAGCAGATACTCGGCTGCAAAACCATTCTCATGGGCTTCGGACTCGAGCAGAACGCCATTCATTCGCCGAACGAGTCTATGGACCTTGAGGTCTGGGAGAAAGGCATCATCGCCGTTACCGAATTCTATAAACACTTAGCGGAATAAACATATGGGAAAGAAGAAAAACCTGCCTGTTTTTGAGAATATTGAGATTACCGGCGTAGCCGCCGAAGGAAAGGCGCTCGTGCGGATTAATGACATCGTTACTTTTGTGCCGAATTGTGTACCCGGGGACGTCGTCGACCTGCAAATAACGAAGAAAAAGCACTCGTTCATGGAGGCGAAAGTGTTGCGTGTTGTCAAGCCCAGCGACGTACGATGTGCCGCCAAGTGCCCGCATTTCGGAGTCTGCGGAGGTTGCAAATGGCAAATACTCCCGTACGACGAGCAGCTCAAATACAAGCAGCAGCAGATTGTTGATAACCTCACACGCATTGGAAAGATAGACCTGCCGGAAATAAGCCCTATCCTCGGTTCCAAGCATATCTACGAGTACCGAAACAAGCTCGAATTCACGTGCGCGGACCGAAAATGGCTGCCCACCGAGGAGTTCCAACGAGCCAATGCCAATGCCGATGCCGACGCCCTTTCATATGGCTTGGGATTCCATATCCCAAACTGTTTTGACAAAGTCCTCGATATCACCGAGTGCCACCTCATGCCCGATATCAACAACCGCATTCGCAACGGCATTCGCGAATATGCACGCGAGCACCAAATCACGTTCTATAACGAGCACACGCACGAAGGATTGCTGCGAACGATTATTCTGCGAAATAACCACAAAGGCGAACTCATGCTCATTGTATGTTTCGGAGAGGAACTGAAAGCCGACGCCAAAGCCAAAGCCGAAGCTCTGCTCAACTGGTTGCATGCGCAGTTCCCGGAGATCATCTCGCTCCTCTATGTCGAGAACCTCAAGTTCAACGACACCATCGGCGATTTGGATGTGCGCGTTTGGTTCGGACAGGACCATATTATCGAGGAGATGGAAGGTCTGCGCTTCAAGGTCGGACCCAAATCCTTCTACCAGACCAATACCGAGCAGGCCTACGAACTCTACAAAGTAGCCCGTTCTTTCGCTTTCGATGATATCGCCAACGGCCAAAGCCAATGCCAAAGTCCCGACCAACGCCCATTAGTCTACGATCTCTACACCGGCACTGGCACGATTGCGAATTTCGTAGCACGGCAGGCACGGCAAGTCATCGGTATTGAGTATGTGCCGGAGGCCATCGAAGATGCCAAGGCCAATGCCGACGCCAATGCACTCTCTAACACGCTCTTCTTCGCCGGAGATATGAAAGACATACTCAACGATGCGTTCGTCAAGAAATATGGCCGCCCGGACGTTATTATTACGGACCCGCCGCGTGCAGGCATGCACGAAGATGTGGTGAATGTCATTTTGAATGCGGAGCCGAAGCGTATTGTTTATGTTAGTTGCAATCCTGCTACGCAGGCACGAGACCTCGCCCTCTTGGATGCCAAGTATCGAGTCACAGCTGTCCAGCCCGTGGATATGTTCCCGCACACCCAACACGTAGAGAACGTCGTCCGCCTCGACCTAAAGGCATAAAAAAAGAGCAAGCTTACTACATCGCACCGCTACAACCTCCTACCCTTGCTCCGGTCAAGGCCTGGGGGAGTTCAGAGGGAGCTGGTCGTATAGGACTTGACCAAATTTTAAGGCAACTTTTTGCGAAAAACATTCCATATCCCTGCTTTTTGCACCCAAACCGCCCACTTTCCGCCCCTCTTCCGCCCCCAAAACCGCCCCCATCACCTTCCATTTACCTACCCATTACCTACCCTCACCATAGGATACCCATACCATATCCATAGGATACCCATATGATAGACACGCAAAAATGACAATTTTTGCACGTTTACTATATATACGTAGTATATATACTTTTTTTTCATCAAAAGTCTTGCGTATGTCAAAAAAAAGCAGTAAATTTGCACCCGCAAATTGTGTATATAATTTTTATTATTTAACCAATTATACTGACAAATGAAAAAGATTCTCTCTTTGGTGGCGGCAGCTCTGATGAGCGCAGCCATGATGGCAGGGCAAAACGACCTGCTATGGGATTACACGGAAGGTGCTCCCATGGAGAATCCCGATAGAGGTTTGTCGTATCTGAGTGCGGTTAATGATGTTGAAGGGGTCAAGAATGGACTCAAAGGAGTCAAACTGAATAGTTCCGGCTGGTGCTCATTTACCAAAGCGCCCGTTGCAGGACGACTCAAACTGACTTTCGGTCCGCGCAGCGGTGTGAATCCCGCTTCTCTTCAGGTGTTCACTGTAGGAGGTGAACAGAATAGGGAAATGTCAATCGTGGGCACTACAGGAGAGGTAACGCGTCTGCGCACACGAATGCTCAATTTGACCGCTGAGCAGAACACCATTTATATCACACGCTTGCTGGAGACGGAAACGGTGCTCCAAAAAATTGAATTCGAAGAGGGACTGTCGGCTGAGACAGTGATGGACGAGAACGAAGACGATGAACCCATTGCGTCTGACGAAGAGATGCGTGCCAAACTTTCCGAGAACGCACTTTTCTTCCTCAATGAGTTGCAGGAGGCAAACAAGACAGGCAACAAAACTATTTATCTGCCGAATGGGATATATGACTTAGGCGAGCTGACGCTGACTTCCATAGAGGCGAATCACGTAGCTGTTATTGGTGAATCTATGGAGGGGACTATTATTAGAAATGCACCGGATTACCGCCGTGAGTCTATTGATAAATCCGCCACCCTGCGTATCGGCGCTGGTGTGAAAGGAACATATCTCCAGAACCTGACGATTGAGAATGCTTTGGATTATTATAAGGATGACAATGGTCGTGCTGTGGCCCTCTGGGACCAAGGTACTCAGACTATTTGCAAGCGCGTGCGCCTGCTCAGCCACCAAGATACGTATTATAGCAACTATGCCGGCGGACTGAAGTATTTCGAAGACTGTGAGATCGTCGGAACGGTGGATTTTATCTGTGGGGATGGCAATGTGTATTTTAAGAATACGCTTCTCTATTGCAAGCCTCGTAGCAAGGATGGAAATGGCACGGATGCACTAACGGCCAGCGGTGCGCAGGAATGTGACCGAGGGTATGTGTTTGACTCATGCCGTGTGAAGAGTGAATGCCCTGTGGTAAGTCTCGGACGGAGCTGGAAAAACCATCCACGCTGTGTGTTCCTCAACACGGTATTGGACTATTCTGCAGGGCGTTTTATGCTCTCTGATGGCAACAAGATACAGCGGTGGACGGTCGGAGGAATGAGCGTGCTACCGGATATGTTTGGCGAATACAACACCATGGATACGGAGGGTAGAGTAGTCTCGCCTGCCGCTAATGAGGTGCATTTCACCTACAAAGGAGTCACCAAACCGATGCAAACTATCCTCTCCCCGCAGCAAGCCGGAGTCTATACAATGGAGTATGTGCTCGGCGAATGGTCAAAAGAACTAAAAGAAACAATTAAAATATTTAACCAACTTAATTTTTAAACAATGGAAAATGTAATCATTCGTGCCTTCGAGGCCAAGAAAAAGATTTTTTCTTTAGCGGCAGCGGTCCTAATGAGCGCAACTATGTCTGCACAGAAAGCGCAAGTGTGGGATCTAGGTGCAGAGCAATTGGACTCTACTAAGTATCAAAACATGCTATCCGTGAGCGAAATCAACTCATGGTATCCCTCATCGGTTACTCCGGGATCTTCGGGAAATGAAATAGGCGACATCAACGCCTCTGAGGGAGTGAACTTCGGTTTTAATGGTGGTGGCAAGACGAATCACCGTATACGTACCACTAATACCGCTATCACACGTAAGGATGACAAATCGCTTAAAGATGCCAATAATGTAGTATATACGGGCTATATCTATTCGAACTACTCCTCTACTAATACGGTCTATATCCAGCAGGAGTATCAAGCGGATGACCAAATTGAGTTCTTTGTTGGTTCTAACGGCAATCCGGCAACATACGAGATTCTAGCCCCGAATAGCAACAAGCAGCAATTCGCCTATACAAAATCTGCTCAGATAGAGAAGATTACCTATTATGCGGGTGCTACAGGTACGCACCGTATTTATTGCTTGGATGAGAAACTGGTGGTTGCTCGTATCATTCGTATACCGGCTACATATGTGGCGGTAAGCGGTTCTGTTACTGCTCCGGCGACTATCCCTGCGGGCTACTCGATTCTATTTACAAATATGAAGAATGGTAACGTGGTTGAGGCAAAACCTGCGGAGGGCGCTTATTCAGTACAACTGGCAAAGGGTTATGAGTATAAAGTGAGTCTGAAGGATGCCAATGGATTTATTATTAATTCAGCGAATCCTATTCAGATTTCAGACGCTATGACGTATAATGTGTCTATCGAGGCCGTTGAACTGGTTACCGTAAGCGGTGCGGTTATCGGTCTTCCAACGGAGCAACTCCAGAAAGTGGAAGTCGTATTCTCTCTACCTGCAGGAAAGATCTATGAGCCGGAATTAACAATAGATGCGGCAAACGCCACTTATTCGGCTGTGTTGGAGAAAAACGTAAAATATGGTATTAAGGCGCTCAATGTGAATGACTACGAGATGGGCTGGGATTCAGTAATGGCTCCCTCTGATATGACCAACCAAAATATTTCCTTTAGTTTGAAACCGCGCTATGCAGTTACTATCGTTCCAACTGGTGCGTCTTTGGCAGATTTGGCGAATGCGAAGTTTATCTTCACCCGCTTGGATGACGAATATGTCTATGAGTTCACTGGCACCGATGGTATTGAACTGCGGGACGGTGTTTATACTGTAAAGACCGCGAATACCGGTGCGTATGTACAGCTGCTGACCGCTAACCTGCGCGTGAATGGCGTAGCTGTCAGCAAGCAGATCGATTTCACTGCTGATATCCATGAGTGGATCTTCAACGATGCTGATTTCGTGAATGGCGGTTATTCCAGCACGTCTGAGACATATACGTACAAAACGCTCCAATTCTCCGGATGTAAGAGTCACAATAGTACGTACCTCTATGCCGGCAATAGTGCAGAGATTAAAGTTCCGGTTAAGGGCAATAGTATTATCACGGTAAACGCTTGTTATGAATATCATTTATATGTAGGTGATATCGTATTGGGTGACACTACTACCGGTTCTACATCGCAGATAGATGCTTTGACATATAATTATGAAGGAACGGAAGGCTTTGTAACTGTTTCTGCCACGGGTACATCCTATATCAATAGTATCAGTGTAGAAATAGTGGCAGATTACGTACCGGAAATAACAGTCGGCGAAGGTAAGGATTACGCTACCATCAATGATGCATTGGCTGCTGTCTCACGCATGACACGAGAAGCTGGTGAGACGGTCACTATTCTCATCGAACCGGGCAACTACGAAGAGATGCTTCGTATCAAACTGGATGATATTATTTTGAAGAATGCATCGGAGACGCCTTCTATCGCTCTGAAAGATGGTGGTGTTAATATTGACGAGAACGCGGTTCGTATCACCTCTTATTATGGCCATGGCTACAATTATTACTCTATGGATTCTGAGTATAAGTGGGATGCCCGTACGCTGGCGGTTAATAAGGAAAATGGTTACAACTCCGTTGTGAATACCGGAGGATCCAGCACGACATATTGGAACTCTACAGTAGTGGTGTATGGTAAGAATTTTAGCGCAGAAAATATCATCTTTGAGAACTCTTACAACCAATATATCTCGCAAAAAGAAAGCGAAGATATTGTTGTTCCAACCGAGAAGCCGGCTCGTCCTACCACGGCTGGGGATACCAAAGTGCAAGCTCGTAATTTCCGTGAGCGTGCCTGCGCACTTGCTTTTGCCAAAGGTAGCGATCGCGGTTATTTAAAAGATTGCCGTATTGTTGGACGACAAGATGCCCTCTACGGAGACAACAACGTCAGAGTAGCTATCGACGGTGGTATCCTTAATGGTGCTTGCGATTATATCTTTGGAGGCATGACCCTCGCTGTGAAGGGTGCAGAACTCGCAATGTTGGTAACTTCAGACAATAACGACGTGGCATATATTACTGCCTCTAAGACCGATGCAGGGAAACGTGGATATCTCTTCTACGATTGTAGTGTTACTTCCGCTATTCCTGGAGTAGACATGGTAGATTCTGCATATGCTAAGCCTGGCTATTGGGGCAGACCGTGGGCATCTACGGCAGAAACCGTCTTCTTCCGCACGAAAGTGGGCAAAAAGGGAACGGCTTCGCTCATCGTTCCGGAAGGTTGGAACAATGGCCTCGTTTCGACCGGTTCGAACCGCTCGTATGAGTACGGAACCATAGAAGAATCCGGCGTGGATCATTCTGCACAACGTGTCAGCTGGGCTACCGTGCTTCAGGCACCGCAATTGCCGGACAATACACCAATAACTTTGTTTGAGTTTACGAAAGGTAATGACAACTGGCAACCGCTTGAGGAAGCGCCGGAGGCTATTGACACCGTAGAGACATCCGTACGTGCTATCAAACGCATCGTGAACGGACAAGTAGTCATCCTCCGCGACGGAAAAGCGTTTAACGTGCTGGGAGCAGAATTATAGGCCGATAGCCAACTGTTAACAGACAAAATATATATATGGACTGGTTTAGTAATTTATTCTTCGGAACAGGCATCGCACACTCGATTTTTGTGCTGGCCATAGCGATTGCCGCGGGTATATTCTTGGGCTCGAGATTGAAGTTCAAGGGTATCACCCTCGGCGTCACATGGATTTTGTTCTGTGCTATCGCCTGTAGTCATTTCGGCATGACGCTGGACCCGCTCGTCGAGTCCTTTGCCAAAGACCTTGGCCTTATCCTCTTTGTCTATTCGATAGGTCTGCAGGTCGGCCCGAGCTTCTTCTCGTCCTTCGGCAAAGGCGGTTTGCGGCTGAATATGCTCGCAGCGGGTCTTGTGCTCCTGGGTTGCCTCACGGCGTATATAATACACCTTGCCAGTGGCGTAGATATCGCCACTATGACCGGTGTACTCTTTGGTGCTGTCACCAATACACCCGGTCTCGGTGCGGCGCAGCAGACTTTCCAGGACTTAACCGGCATGGCGAATCCGAATATCGCATCCGGTTATGCCATGGCATACCCGCTCGGCGTAGTGGGAGTGATCTTCGCGCTGCTGCTCATCCGTTGGATATTCCGTATCAAGCTGGATAAGGAGGAAGAGCAGGTCAAGGCGGAGAAAGGCGAGGAAAGGCAAGTCGAGCATATCGACCTCAAACTGACGAACCCGCAGGTGGAAGGTATCCGTGTGCGTGACTTAACACTGCTCACCCATATCACCATTTTGGTTAGTCGCCTTCTGGATAAGGACGGCAATGAGTTCATGCCGGACGCCAACACTATCTTGCATGTGGGCGACCGCGTGCGATTCGTGACCGACTCAATCAATGAGCGGACCGTAATGCTGCTCGGTGAACAGGTGGAGGTGAAATGGGACGCAGAGGAGAAAAATGTGCATCTCGTCAGCCAGCATATCGTGGTTACCAAACCGAAGATTAACGGCAAGAAAATCAGTGATCTCAAGGTGCGTGAGGCGTTTAATATCACGATTACTCGCATCCGTCGTGCCGGTATTGAACTGTTGGCTACGCCCGATCTCATTCTTCAGTTGGGTGACCGTCTGACGGTGGTTGGCGAGGCGGAGGCCGTGAGCAAGATAGCCAGCGCATTTGGTAACTCTGCGAAGAAACTCGATGCGCCGAACCTGGCATCTCTCTTCTTTGGTATCCTCTTGGGCGTAATCCTCGGCTCATTGCCTTTGGCGTTGCCGGGATTGTCGCAGCCCTTCAAACTTGGCTTGGCGGGTGGTTCGCTCATCGTCGCAATTCTTATTGGCGCATTTGGCACTCGGTATCGTCTGGTGACATATACCACTACTTCTGCCAACCTTATGATTCGCGAGATAGGTATATCGCTCTTCCTCGCTGCGGTTGGATTTGGAGCCGGAAAGACGTTCATCCCCACGCTCGTTGGAGGCGGATATGTCTGGATCGGCTATGGTGTGCTCATCACATTGATACCGGTGCTTATCATCGGTGTCATAGGGCGGCAGTGTCTCAAACTGGACTACTTCACGCTTATGGGATTGCTTACCGGTTCCATGACCAACCCGCCGGCATTGGCGTATGCTACGAGCCAGAGTTCTGCGAATGACCGTGCAGCGGTGGCGTACTCAACCGTCTATCCGCTCACGATGTTCCTACGCGTGCTCACAGGGCAATTGATGATTTTGCTATTCCTGTGACGAGCACGAATAAGGAAATATTGCGCCTTGCTATTCCCAGTATTCTGGCGAATATCACCATACCGCTGGTAGGAATAGTGGATACCGCGATTGTCGGCCATCTGAGTGATGCTGCGGCTATCGGAGGTATCGCCATCGGTACAATGCTCTTTGATTTGTTGTATTGGAACTTCGGCTTCCTGCGTGTCGGTACTTCCGGCCTCACGGCACAGGCTTACGGTCGGAATGAGTCTATAGATGGACATCCGTCCGGAGTGCCCGGTGAGTGCCGGAAAATACTGACGCAGAGTTTGACAATAGCCCTCTTGGCGGCATTCTTTCTATGGGCCATCCAGTGGCTGTTTGTCACAGCGGTGCTGGCTGTTGTGCCTTGCTCAGCAGCGGTGGCGGATGTGGCGCGGCAGTATTTCTTTGTACGTATTTGGGCGGCACCGGCCACGTTGATGCTCTTTGCGATGAAAGGCTGGTTCATCGGCATGCAGGATACCAAAAATCCTATGGCCGTGGATATACTGGTTAATGTGGTGAATATGGTTGCCAGTTATATGCTCGCCGTCCATACTCCGCTCGGAGTTGTGGGTGTTGCGCACGGTACGCTCATAGCGCAATATAGCGGCCTTCTGCTGGCAATAGCTATCATGGCCTTCCGGTATGGGATTGTGCATGTAAGCCTCCGTGAGATAAAAGCGGCTATGAAATGGCAGGAGTTGCGCCGGATGATGTCTCTCAACGGCAATCTCTTTGTCCGCTCGCTCTGTTTCATGGTGGTGTATGTCGGATTCACTTCGCTGGCGAGCACATACGGAGATACAGAACTGGCAGTGAGCAGTGTGCTCATGAAGTTGTTTATGTTCTTTTCCTTCTTTCTGGATGGTTTCGCTTACGCTGGAGAAGCACTGGTTGGCAAAGCCTTTGGGGAGGGGAAGCGGAACTTAAAAGAAATCATCCGTCTGCTCTTCAACTGGAGCATCGCTATGGGTTTGTTTTTCACGGCCGTGTATGCGCTGTGGGGCAAGGAGTGTATCGCATTGATGACGGACAATACGGATGTGCTGTGCGCAGCAAACAGATATATGGGATGGCTCATTGCGATGCCTATTGTGAGTGCCTTGGCGTTCATGTGGGATGGAATCTATGTGGGCGCAACGGCTGGAGTTCCGATTCGTAATTCGATGATATGGGCCGCTGTGGGCTTCGTGGTGCTGTATGCCGCTACGTACCATAGCTTGGGCGCGCAAGCCCTGTATATTGCTTATTTTGCGCATTTGGTTGCGCGAGTGATTTATTTGTCGCTAAAATGGAAAAGTTTATTTGTATAATGGCCCTGGCTGTATGTCTGACGGCATGTGGACAGGTGGAGAGAAAGCAGCCTGAGTATTCTGCTATCTCTGTGCGTACGATGACGGTCGCTCCGGAGAGCGGCGTCGCTGTATCGCGGTATGTGGGTACGGTGGAACCGGCTAACGAAACACCGCTGAGTTTGCAAACAGCAGGAAGGGTGGTTGCCATCGAAGTGAAGAACGGTCAGCGGGTACGCAAAGGGCAGACCATCTTGCAGATTGACAGTACGCAGGCAAAGAATGCTTTTGAGACAGCAGAAGCGTCGTTGAAGCAGGCTCAAGACGGCTATGACCGTGTGAGCAAGGTGCACGGAAAAGGAGTGGTCTCCGATCAGAAGATGGTGGAGGTCGAGAGCCAATACGCGCAGGCAAAATCGCTCTATGCGGCGGCTAAGAAACACCTGGACGAGTGCACGCTCGTCGCTCCGTGTGATGGCGTGGTAAGCGATTTGAAAGTATCGAAAGGACAGAATATCGTTCCGGATGCAACGCTCTGCAAACTGCTCGATGTATCGGGTTTCCGCGTGCGCTTTACGGTCCCTGAAGCGGAGATAGGGCGATTGCGGGAGCGTGGTGAGATAGAGTGTCCGGCGCTGGATACTATTCTGCCTGTTGTCATTACGGAGAAAAGTGTATCGGCCAATGCCTTAACCCACACCTATGATGCCATCGCCCGAATTGATGGCGGTAGAGATATCCTCCGTGCCGGCATGGTGGCGGTGGTGCGGTTGAAAAGCAGCAGCGCTGAGGCAATTGTTATTCCGGCCAAGTGCGTGCTCCTTAAGCCCGAAGGGCCTACCGTCTGGGTTAAGCAAAATGATCAAGCCGTGCGGCGTGCTATCACCGTCGGAGGATATGGAGTGGATGGCATACAAGTGCTGGACGGCCTGCAGGCAGGTGATATCGTGATCACAGATGGATATCAGAAGTTATACGAAGGTTGTAAGATTGTTGAAGAGTGAAAACAAGTAAACACATAGAAGCGGCAATGCGGCATCATGGACTGGTGATGGCGCTGTTCCTCATCTTGACCTTGTTCGGCATCTATTCTTTGCCGAAAATGAACAAGGATGAGTTTCCTCAGTTTACCATTCGCCAAGCCCTGGTTGTAGCTCTCTATCCGGGCGCTACGGCAAGTGAGGTCGAGCAACAGGTGACGATGCCGCTGGAGGATTATATCAACTCGTTCGAAGCGGTTGATAAGTCGCTTACATTTAGCAACAGCCAGGATGGATTCTCCTATGTCTATGTCATGCTGCGTATGCATAGTGTGGAGAGCGAGAAAGCCTGGAATAAGATTCGTGCCGGTTTGCCCGTCCTTCAGAAGACACAGCTGCCGGCAGGAGTGCTCCAAACGGTTCTCATTGATGATTTCGGCAGCACTTCGTCTCTCCTCATAGCCGTGGAGAGTGCGGAGCGAAGCCCACGTGAACTGGAGTTGTACGCCAAGCAGATTTGCTCCACGCTGCGGACCATACCGGAGATGGGCAAACTCCGTATCATGGGTCAGCAGACCGAGGAGATTGCTATCACCATCGATCCGGAGCGCCTGTCTGCGTATAGTATCAACCCCTCGGCCCTCGAGGCACAGCTGGCCTTGCAGGGATTGAGAACGCTCGGCGGTACCAATGATGCAAGTGGCGCACTGCAGGTCGTTATTCCCTATCAATCGGAGTATGAGATTCAGGAGCAGGTCGTATGGTCCGACCCTGTGACAAGGGCTACCGTACGTCTCAAAGACATAGCTACGGTTGAGCGCCGTTACCAGAAGCCGAAGCAGTATGTCGAGTTTGATGGCGCGTCATGTCTCATCCTCAATATGGAGATGATGCCGGGCAATAATATCGTCGCGTTCGGCCAAGAGGTGGATAAGCAATTGGCGCAAGCTGCTACTATGCTGCCGCCGGATATCAAGTTCCATCGAATCACAGACCAGCCCAAAGTGGTGAAGGATTCGGTCTTCTCCTTCTTGAGGGATATCCTCATTTCTATCCTCGTGGTGATTGCCGTCATGCTGATTCTCTTCCCACTTCGCACGGCCTTGGTGGCTGCAACGGGATTGCCCGTCTGCACGGCTATATGCCTCGGATTGATGTATGTTACGGGTATAGAACTGAATACCGTCACACTCGCAGCGCTTATTTTCGTGCTCGGTATGATTGTGGACGACTCCGTCATCGTCATTGATGGCTATACAAACCAACTGGCGCGTCGCCACTCACGTTGGTACTCTGCTGTGATCAGCACCAGTCTGTTGTTCGTGCCGATGTCATTGGCCACGATGGCTATTTGCGGTATGTTCTTCCCCATGACGCGTATCATTACGGGTCCGCTGGGTGAGTTCGTCCAGCTCTTCCCATGGGCGGTTCTCTTTGCGCTTGTGGCAAGTATCTTCTATGCTACATGGGTTACACCATACTTGTCGTATTATTTCATCCGAAATCGCAAGGACGATGAACTGACGCTCTTTGAGCGTGCGCAGAATAAGTTCTTCACGTGGTTGCAAGATGGCTATAAACGTATCTTACAGCGTTGCTTTGATAAGCCTGTGATAGTATGGTGCATGCTGGCTGGAGCGTTGAGTATAGGTATTTTCTTGCTCTCCAGGCTTAATCTGCAATTGCTGCCGAAAGCGGAGCGGGAATTCTTTGCCGTGGAGATTCATCTGCGCGATGGTGCTCCGCTCGAGGAGAGTGCGGCTGTTGCTGATTCGCTGGCTACTATCCTGAAGGCCGATCCGAATGTGACGAGTGTTACTGCGTTTATTGGTCAATCTTCGCCCCGTTTCCATGCCGCGTACACGCCGCAGACTCCGGCTGCCAACTATGCGCAGTTAATCGTGAATACCAAGTCGAGTAAGGCAACAACACAGGTCATCCGCGAATATAGCCGCCGCTACGAGAACTATTTCCCGAACGCCTATGCGCGTTTCAAACAGCTGGATTATCAATCGGCGAAGAATCCGATTGAGATTCGCGTGAAGGGCGAGGACTGGGAGCGGATGGCGCCGATAGCCGATAGTATCTTCCGTTATATGGTCAAGCAGCCGGAACTGCAGTGGGTACATTGCGATTTCAATAATATGGAGGCTTCCACGCGTATCGTCCTTAAACCCGATGAGGCAACGCGTCTCGGTATCACGCAGGCCATGCTATCCTTGTATTTGCGTCAAGCTACGCAAGGTGCAACGGTCACAACGCTTTATGAAGGCTCCTACGCCGTGCCGGTGGTCCTCTATACGGCGGGAGTGGATATGATGAAACCAGACGAGTTGGGGGCTATCCAGATACCAACGGCTATTCCGGGCACTTGGGTTCCCTTACGTCAAGTAGCCACCATCGAACCGGAATGGCACCATACAAGTCTCGAGCGCCGCAATGCCGTACGCACAATAACCGTCGGTTCGGATTTGCGCGGGACAACCAGCCAGGTGTCTGCGGAGCGAAAGATACGTAAATGGATTGACGCGAACATCACCGACCTGCCCGAAGGCGTGTCTATCGTGTATGGCGGTTTGACGGAGGTGAACGGACTTATTCTGCCGCAGATATTCTGGTCTATCATAGCAGCCTTGGCGGTTATGTTAGTGTTGCTGCTTTATCATTTCGGTAAGGTCGGCCTGGCGTTGCTCACGCTTTCCAGTGCCGTGCTTTGCGTCTTTGGTGCTATGCTGGGCCTCTGGATTTTCCAGCTGGATATCTCCATCACAGCCGTCTTGGGTGTGGTCAGCCTGATTGGTATCATCGTGCGTAATGCCATTATGATGTATGAGTACGCCGAGGATAGCCGCAAATACAAGCATATGAACTATCGCGAGGCAGCGTTCCATGCCGGTTTACGAAGAATGCGTCCGGTCTTCCTGACCAGCGCTACCACTGCGCTGGGCGTGCTGCCGATGATCATTGCTGCCACCAGCCTCTGGATGCCGATGGGTGTTGTCATCTGTTTCGGTACCATTTTCACGTTGCCGTTGACGGTGACAATCTTGCCGGTGGTATACTGGAAGGTATATGCCCATAAGGATATTTGATAATATGGCGCAGTGCTCCGACGAGGAGGTGCAACGCATGCTCCCGCTTGTCAGCGAGCAGAGGCGCGAGCAGGCCTTGCGGTACAAGCATACCTTGGGCAGGTTCTGCTGTCTCAAGAGTTGGCTCTTGCTGCAGGAACTGGTAGGCGAGCTTCCCGAATGGCAATACAACGAGTATGGCAAGCCTTTCATCGAAGGCGGACCGCACTTTTCTATCAGCCATTGCAAGACAGGCATCGCGGTGGCGGTAGCCGATGAGCCGGTAGGCATTGATATTGAGCATATTCGCACGGCGGACCAGGACCTTATCGAACGGACGATGAATGCCGATGAGATTCAGCTAATAGCCAATGCCGACGCCAATGCCGACATCGCATTCACGCGCCTATGGACCCGGAAAGAGGCTGTCGCCAAATGGCAAGGAACGGGAATAACGTCCTTCGAACAATTGCAATCGATAATCGAGAAGAATACATCGAATATCGAAACCTTTGAAAAAGAGAAGTATATATATAGCATAGCATATGGAAAACTACATTGTTTCAGCGCGTAAGTACAGGCCGCAGACCTTTGAGTCGGTCGTTGGTCAGCAGGCGCTCACCCAGACGCTGCAGAACGCTATTCGTCAGAACCATCTGGCGCATGCATATCTCTTCTGCGGACCGAGAGGAGTGGGCAAAACCACCTGTGCGCGTATTTTCGCGAAAACCATTAACTGTCTTAACCCGCAGAACGGATTTGACGCCTGCAATGAGTGCGAGAGTTGCAAGGCCTTCAATGAGCAGCGGTCGTTCAATATCCACGAACTCGATGCCGCTTCCAATAACTCGGTCGAGGATATCCGTGCGCTGATTGACCAAGTGCGAATACCGCCGCAGATAGGCAAGTACTCCGTCTATATTATCGACGAGGTGCATATGCTCTCTGCCGGCGCCTTTAATGCATTGCTCAAGACGCTGGAGGAACCGCCCTCATATGCCATCTTCATCCTTGCTACCACGGAGAAGCATAAGGTGCTGCCTACCATTCTCAGCCGCTGTCAGGTCTATGACTTCAACCGGATTACCGTACCCGATACCATCGCTTATCTGCAGCAGGTAGCGGCGAACGAAGGCGTGACCGCCAGCGAAGAAGCGCTCAATGTGGTGGCGCAAAAAGCGGACGGAGGAATGCGTGACGCACTCTCTATCTTCGACCAGCTCGTGGCGTTCTGCGGTAATAATATCACGTATGAGCAGACCATTGCCGTGCTCAATGTGCTCAATGCCGACTACTATTTCCAATTGGTTGAGGCGGCGCTGCAGCACGATGTAACGAAAGCACTCTTGCTTTTCAACGATGTGCTGACCCATGGTTTCGATGCCGGACATTTTGTCACCGGTTTTGCCCAACACCTGCGTGACGTGCTTGTCTGCCGTGACGCGCAGACACTGCCGCTTCTGGAGACAAGTGATGCCGTGCGTGCTCGTTATGCTGAGCAGGCGAAGTATTGCCAGCCTATGTGGCTCTTTATGGCGCTCGATATCCTCAATACCTGCGATATCAACTATCGCACGGCGCGCAACAAACGTCTCACGGTGGAACTCGCGCTCGTCAAACTCTGCCAGCTTGGCGTTCCGCAAACGGTAACAACCGCTGCGCCCCAAAAGCCAGCCGCCAAAGCTGCCGAACAAAAGCCAACGGCTAATACCAAAGCCGACGCCACTCCAACACCAACGGCCAACGCCAGCGCCAATACCGCTCCCGCTGCTCCCGCCGCACCAGCCATGCCCAAGATACCGAAGATAGGGCTTGGCTTTGGACCCAAGAAAGGAGAACCGGCGGCTAACGCCAATACTAACACCGACGCCAACGCCGACACAAATGCCGACGCCAACGCCCCTTTTACGGCTGACCAACTCAGAGACGCGTGGGTTGGTCTGGCTCAATCCTTTAAGGAGGAATTGCGTCTCAAGCAGTTGATAGAGAATTATATACCGCAGATGATAGACGAGCTGACGGCGGAAATACAAATGCCGAATCCATGGCAGATGACGGAGATGAGAAAGGCTTTGCCCGATATCATGCGCCGTTTGCGCAAGGTGCTGCATAATAACCACCTGCAGATTCAACTGGTGCAGGCGGAGTATAACCAGGAGCAGATGGCTTTTACCGCCGAGGAGAAATATGCGCTCATGGCGGAGCAGAACCCCGATCTTGCTCAACTCAAAGAACGTCTTGACCTGCAAATAGACTAATTCAACGCCAATGGCTGACCTGCTCAAATATCTGCCGACGACCCGAAAAGAAACGGATCTGCGAGGCTGGGATGAAGTGGACATCGTCTTCTTCACCGGTGACGCATATATTGACCATCCGTCTTTTGGCGCTGCGGTCCTCGGGCGAGTGCTCGAAGCAGCAGGTTATCGTGTGGCTATTGTGCCCCAGCCCGACTGGCATGGTGACTTCCGCGACTTCAAGAAATTCGGTCGTCCGCGGCTCTATTTCGCGGTCTCTGCCGGTTCGATGGACTCGATGGTGAATCATTATACGGCGGCTAAGAGACGCCGGTCTGATGATGCCTATACGCCCGACGGACGTGCCGGCATGCGCCCTGATTACTGCACTATCACCTATTGCCGCATCCTCAAGCAGTTGTACCCCGATGTGCCTATTGTCATCGGCGGTATAGAGGCATCCATGCGCCGCCTGACGCACTATGACTACTGGCAGGATAAACTCATGCCCTCCATCCTTGTGGATAGCGGAGCCGACCTCCTCGTCTATGGTATGGGCGAGCAGGCTATGAAAGCGATTGCCGACCAACCGGCCAACGCCAATACCAACGCCCTCCACACCATACCACAGACGGCCTTCTTGGCCACCGATAGGAGCGAATGGCCCGAGGATGCCATCATCCTGGCTTCCCATGAAGAGGCGGTGCGGGATAAGCGCAAGCATGCGGAGAACTTCCGCCTCATGGAGATTGAGTCGAATAAGATTCACCAGACAACCCTCGTGCAACCTGTCGGCAACCGGTTTGTGGTGGTCAACCCGTCGTATCCGCCCATGACAACTGACCAGCTGGATGCTATCTACGACCTGCCGTATCAATACACGCCGCATCCCAAATATAAGGACAAACGCATCCCCGCGTACGAGATGATCAAGTGGTCTGTCTGTATGCATCGCGGCTGTTTCGGCGGATGTTCGTTCTGCACGATTTCTGCCCACCAGGGCAAGCAGATTGTGTCCCGGTCCAAAGCGTCCATCTTGCGCCAGATAGAGCGGCTCAGCCGCCTCCCGGACTGGCATGGCGTGCTCTCCGACCTCGGCGGACCGTCGGCGAACATGTATCAGATGCACGGCGTGGATATGTCGCTTTGCGAGAAATGCGCACGTGCCAGCTGCCTACAGCCTGCCATTTGTAAGAATCTCAATCGTGACTTTGGCCCGATTCTTGATATATATCGTTCGGTGGACAAGCTGCCGTATGTCAAGCATGCCTTCGTCGGCTCGGGAATCCGCTATGATCTCATGAGCGATGAATACGCACGCCAACTCATCTCACGGCATGTCTCAGGCCGTCTCAAAGTGGCGCCGGAGCATTGTTCCGACAGCGTGCTCAAAATCATGCGCAAGCCCGCGTGGAGCAACTACTTGCGCTTCCGCGACCTCTTCCTCCGCATCAATAGCGAGGCGGGGCTCAACCAGCAACTCATCCCGTATTTCATCTCCTCGCATCCGGGATGCACACGCCGCGATATGCAGATGCTCGCCGATGAGACCAAGCGGATGCACTATCGTCCGGAGCAGGTGCAGGACTTCACGCCTACGCCTATGACGCTCTCCACCACGATGTTCTATACAGGCATCAACCCCTATACCGGCGAACCCGTCTATGTGGCGCGGACGTCCGAAGAAAAGAAACAACAGAACCAGTATTTTTTCTGGTACAAAAAATCATAACCCAGTAATATGAAATCAACCATTCGTAAAAGACATTACCGTATTAATCCGGAGACGCTGCAGTTGGAGCGCATAGAGCATGGCTTCCGGTATTGGCTTCGCCGCTCGGGCGGATATATCATTGGCGGTATATGCTTGGGAGTTATTTTCTTTTATACCTTCCTCTATTTCTTCCCCTCGCCGCGTGAGGCGTCGCTCATGCAGTATAATCGCAACCTGACGGCGCAGCTCGAGGTCGTGAATAGGCAGGTGGATCAGATACAAATCGTCATGTCCGATTTGTCGCAGAGGGATGATAATCTCTATCGGGCTCTCCTGGGCGCAGAACCCATTCCGCTCAGTGCCCGTATGGGAGCTACTCAGCAGATTTCGTACTATGACTCGCTTGCGCGTATGACCAATACCCAGTTGGCCGCTGATGTGCAGCGAAAGGTGGATATCTTGGAGAAGGAATTGTATGTCCAGGCGCGCTCGTACGATGAGATCCTCGCGATGGCGAAGCGAACCGAAGTGCGCATGGAGAACTTGCCCGCCATCCAGCCTGTGCTCAACAAGGACCTCAAGCGAATGGCCTCCGGTTACGGATGGCGTATAGACCCGATTTATCATATCCGCCGCTTCCACGAGGGTATGGACTTCACCGCTCCGATCGGTACGGATATCTTCGCTACCGGAAACGGAACGGTCGTCTATTCCGGTTGGCGCCAGGGATACGGAGAAACCGTGGAGATTGACCATGGCTTCAACTATAAGACGCGCTATGCCCATTGCTCCAAACGGCTTGTCAGGGTAGGGCAGAAGGTGAAACGCGGAGAAGTGATTGCGCTCGTGGGAAATACCGGCAAATCGACAGGACCGCACCTCCATTATGAGGTCCATTATAATGGAAGCCCGATAGACCCGCGTAACTTCTATTTCTATGATCTCAACCCGGAGGAGTACGACAAGATGGTGCAGATGTCCTCCAATATGGGTAATATGCTGGATTAAAAAATCGCGTCTCAACCGAGGCGCGATATTTTTTCCAATGCTTTTTCGTCTAATATCTGTATGCGTCTGCCTTCTATCGCCACCACTTGCTCTTGCGCAAACTGGCTCAGCGTGCGGATGGCATTGGCGGTGGTCATGTTGCTCATGTTGGCCAGGTCTTCACGTGGCATCAGCATCGCTATTGTCCGGTTGTCCGCTTCGTAGCCGTAGTTCTTCAGCAGCAGTAGCAAACTCTCGGCCAGACGCCCGCGGATATGTTTCTGCGTCAGGTTCACGGCTTTGATCTCGGCGATAGCCAGGTCGCGAGCCATCATCTGCATCACCGCGTAGCATAACGCTCCGTTTTCGCGAACCAATTGGGTGAAGAATTCACGGTCCAGACGATACGCCATGCAATCTTCAAACGCACTCGCGCTGGAGTTGTATGCGCCCTCGGCTATGCATGCGCGGTAACCGAATATATCATAGGGTTTGAGTAAACGGATGATTTGCAGCCGCTGACCTACGCCTTCCTTGTAGATACGCACCTTGCCGCGGAGCAGCATATACATATACTTGGATTCTTCGCCATCGCGGTGAATAACGGCATTTTTCGCAAAATGAACAATTTCTACTTGCTGGTCTATGAGCTCGCGCTCACGGTCAGTTAACGTCTCCCATAGTGAGTTCAACTCCCACATCGGGGCAAAATGCTCTTCTTTACGTTTCATGTTTCGATACGTTTCGAAAATCGTTGCAAAGATACTATAAAATTTACATATACGCAAATTTTTTTTCATTTTTTTTATCATCTGTCCTCTCTTCCTCGATAGAGAAGAAAAAACGGCGCTATGGCGATGCTGCGAACGCTTTTTTGAGCGATATGGAGTTCTAAACATGCTTTTTTTGCACCCAAAATGACCAAAATTGCAGAAATTATGCTCCCATACACGCTAAAACGCCATTTTTTATTAAAAAATCAAAAAATATTTGCATGTTTCGCAAAAAAGCACTAACTTTGTACGAATTTTTGAAAAACAACTAAAACAACTATAAAAACACAAATTTATGGCAGACAAAGAAAAACTAAATCTGTTAGCAGATTTTGCTCCGGTGTCGAAACAGGCATGGAAGGACAAAATCATCGCTGACCTGAAAGGTGCCGACTTCGACAAGAAGTTGGTATGGCGCACGCCGGAAGGATTCAACGTGCAGCCGTTCTACCGCCGTGAGGACCTCAAAGGCCTGAAGA
>ONGK01000031.1 GCA_900317345.1 uncultured Bacteroidales bacterium
GCAAATATGATTCAACTCCAGATTATAGTAATGAGGGATGTTTATCACCGGTTCTGTCAGCGCGCTGGCGACAAGCGTACTGACGCCTGTTTGCGATGAAAAATCCGCATTCCACCCTCCCATCAACACCATGGAACATGCAGGTGCGATGGGTGAAGAAAGGTTATAGTTGCCGGCTGCAAGCATGATGGTATCCCCCATCGTGGCGTTAGCGAGAGCTGTCTCCAGAGAAGCTACATCCGTAGCATAGAATCGGGTGGCATGCGCCGTGGAGCCGAGACGAAAACGGCCTAACACAGGATAGTGGTCAGATGGATTGACCGTACGTCCTGCCTCCGGATAATACTGGGTGATGATATGCCGCGAGAGCGGCTCCATATGGTCGTAGAAAATATAATCGAACTCATTACCTGTGCTTCCGTTGGTGGCCGGAGTCCATCCGGTAGTGGTAGCCGTTATCTGCGGTCCGTTGGCAGGCAGACATTGGTTAACAGGCGCCGTAAGCGCCAAGTCGTAGAGATGGGAGGCATAGCCACGATAAGCTTCTTCGTGCGCGGAACGGCTCATATTGAAATCGCCTACAAGCACCACCGGCGTCTGACCTACCAGTTGGCGAATGCGGTTACCTACCAGTTTGGCTCCTTCTATACCGGACATCGTTTCTCCATAATTCTGGTGGGTGCAGACGAAATAGAAATCCTGCTGAGATGCATTATCCCGAAGATGTACCCATATGCAGGTACGCGCATGGGAGCCTTCCCATCCGATACCCGGGCTGTCGGGATGCTCGTTGATATAGAAGCGTCCCTTATCGATAAGCGTATATTTAGAAGTCTTATAGAAAATGGAATTATACGAATAGTTCTTCCCTTCACGCTCCACGGAATAGTCAGCGTACCCGGTCAGCATATCACGGAGGTCCTGCAGTTGTGATTTACCTGTGGTAGCATCCTTATTGTTGCCCGTCACCTCCTCCATGCCTACGACATCGAAATCATAGTCCGTGATTATTTGCACCACGTATTGCCGGCGGTTTGCCCAAAGCCGCTGCCCCGTATCTCCATTGGAAGCATTGACAAAGCGAATATTATAATTGGCAAAACGGTGTATCCCCACCTCCTCCGCCATTGTTTGTAAAGCAGGACAAACGATAAGAACGGATAATAAGATAATAGATTTGAGATTGCGCATGTCTGATTTATATTATAGCATTGATAGAATTCATTGTCCACCATGATTCCGGAGCAGCCAGCCGGTTCTTCTCCACATCGTCAATATAGATTACTTCATCCCCAGCCGGAATATATTTCTCTATTTCGGCATACATTGCCGGTTCGGGCTTGAAAAGATGCAGCTTGTACGAGAGGAAGACTCGGTTGAAATAGTCATTAAGCGTATAACCATCGGAGCAAAACATAGGCATGATGTACTCCTCCCAGTGCATGGGGTTGGTATTGGAGAGCATGAAAACGGTGTTCCCTTCATTCCGCAAGTTTCTGAGTAACGATTTTACTTTTTTTGAGACGGGTGCCAATTCGGAGAACCAAACCTGCCGTATCTGCTCATCTGTAACCTCGGGACGGCAAAGGGCATGCAAATGGCGCAAGACTTCTTCTGTGCCGATCGTCCCCATTTCATAATCATGGAGGAAGGAGTCGCCTCCTCCCCCCAACAGCTCGTCGGGCGAAACGCCCAACTCGCTGTCAGGGAGCAGGAGTGCCGAGAAACGCTTAAGAAATCCTTTCACGTCTATATCCACGAGCACTCCGCCCATATCAAATACGAACGTCATGATTACAATTCCTGACCAAGCGTATTATAGGTCTTGCTGCCACGAAGAATAACCACCTGACCATCGCGGATGGTTTTTGTGCATTTTACAGCACTACCTATATTCTCCACGCCTTCCGTCGGGTCAACCCAGACAGGCTCCACGCCATTCGGATCATAGGAACCGGCGACGGTGGTGGCAGCACGGGTATAACCACGTTGGTCTTTATCCAGATCCATCACTTTCGCCATGTCGTCAACAGGCCATGCCGCAATAGCGGTTTTGAGAGCCGCCATATCAATCGGGGCTACATCAGCCAGCGGAGCGACAACATCACATACGCCACCTTGGTTGGCAATAGCATTGGTGCCAAAGATGCTCTCAATCGTATTCACCGTTTCCAGCGAGGTCGGGATATTGTCGGAGGCAATGAAACCGCTGTTCTCGACAGTACTATTATTCATCACCGTACCGATTACATTGTAACCCGCACTATATGCAGCAGTGCTGGCAGCCTGAATGAAAACCACTGCATCAGAAGAGGTAAAGTCATCATTTGCCGCATACTCCACCATGATATTACCGGCAAAGTAGTTTTTCGAATTTGTGCCTGCAGAAACGGCAGAACCGTTATTTGAGCCACGGCTGCTGCGCTGACGGCAAGGGTTATTGTAGAAGGTATTGTTGATAAAGTATGCAGATGCATTACTGCCTACGCGGATACCTACGCCACGATACCAGCATTTACTATCGGCAACGAGGCAGTTTACGAGATACACGGAACCGCCATTATCCGAAACGGAGCAGTTGCCGCCATAGGTACCCCATTTCTCTGCCCCCGGAACACTTAGCACGGTACCATAAGCTATGTTATTGCGGAACTCGCAACGCTCGAAGTAAGCAATCGAAGCATCCAGCGGGTCAGTAGAAGAAGAGTTGGACTGACGCGGACGAACCTGGAAGGCAGCACCAGAGCCCTTGGCAGTAATATTATCGCGGAAGATACAATCGAAGCAGCGTACGGCACTACCCCAAATCTCTATAGCTCCATTCGAACCGTTGGCGTCATCGTCTGTCTGCGAGTCATTATTGAGGAAACGGCAGAAATGGAAGTCCACCTGCGCAGCCTGTACGAATACCATATTGCCCCAATACTTGCTATTCAAGCGCAGACCATCTCGGAAGGTAATACCCCAGATTTCTGTTTTCTGCCAGTCAGAATAATACGCTTCGCTTTTAGCATCAGCGGTACCATCGCCGATGTAAACGAATGCATAGTCGGTATTATCTCCCTTGCCGTCTCCATCCAAGTCGGCAGAGAATACAGACTGTCCGCCCAGCAAGTAGTTGTAGGCGGTTTTTGTACCGGTCATTGTAGCGGGATAACCGCCCTTAAGAACCACACCTTGCGGGATGACCCACTTATTGGTGTTGATGTCCGGCGCATAGGAGCCTTCCATCAGATAGAACTCGGTACCCGGTTCAGCATCTGCCAAGGTAGAGCCGAGCAAGTCGGCACCGGCAGCGTTTTCCCATGATGTACCGTCTTCATCACCCAGACCTACCGGAGCGAAGAAATAACGTGTTACCTCTTCTTGAGCGAAAAGGCATGTGCTGAGCATTACACTTAACACAAGAAAGAAAGTTTTTTTCATAATAAATAATTTTAGGGGTTAATTATAATAATATTAGTATTGCAGACCATCTATCCATCCCGGGTTCTGGCTGAGCGCTCCGGATGTCATGGTGCGGTCGGTGATAGGGATAGGATACAGGTAGTCTTTGTCTTCATTCCACTGCATAATCATGTCTTTATAGGCGACCATATTGCCGGAAGTGCCGTTGGAGAGGAAAACATCCTGGTCGAATACCAGACAGGTCACGCCGAGTCCTCCGCTTTTCTTGGTGGCAGAGAGCAGGATATTGGCTTTCCCGTCGCCGGTAAGGTCATATTTGCCTTCGCCCGGGAAATACAAACCGAGCCTCGGCAGAGTGAACAAGTGTCCCTCTCTCCATCGCATGATATCCCAATAGTGGAGTCCTTCCAGCGGTGTCTCTATGAGTCTTTCACGTCGAATCTCCAGCAGCACGCCTTTGTTGGGGTGCGCGAGGAGCACGGGGGAAGAGAACCCGTATCCGTTCTCCGAGATCATGCCGGCATCCGGATTGGCATTCGCATCGCTCATACTCAAATGCGCCACACCGGCTCTATCACGCAGCAGATTGACGGATTTGTCAAGATCAGACTGCGTAAGCGTTCCAAGTTCGGCTTTCGCCTCCGCATAATTGAGATATACCTCTGCTACCCGGAAAATCGGCATGGTGCATACGCTGCCCCCCCAAGTATTATAGGTTGACTCCATGATGTACTTGATATACTTGTATCCGGTGAGCGACATCTGGAGGTTGACGGCATAGGTTTTATCCGCTCCCATCTGGATGTAGCCCGGTGCATGGATAGTTTGTGCCATACGCGGGTCTCTATTGGCGAATATATCGAGATACTGAACGGTTTCGTACCCTGCCTGCGAGGTGAAGGGTGTACCGTCGGTCATGAGGTAGAGGTCAGCGAAACGCTTGGTGAAGCCGGTGGCACGCGCCACGGACCATGCCTGCGCGTTATGCTTGATATCCAAATCCTTGCTATACGCCCGTGCCCAAATAATTTCCTCCGTTTGCGGAGTGAGCGTAGCAAACAGCATCCGATAGGGTTCCGCTCCGGTCGTATAGAGACTGTATCCTCCCTCTTGCATGAGTGTGAGCGAAGCATCGGCACATTGTTGTAGCAGGTCATCCCAAGGAAGCACTTCGCTATAAACCGAACTGCCACCGTTGAACGTAGTTCCGGCATGGTACTTGCGGAACGTACCCTCAAACAAGCACACACGGGACTTAAGCGCAAGGGCTGTCCACTTATTGACTTCATAGGCAGAACGCATGGCGGGCAGCTCATCAACAGCCATATCCAAATCGGCAATGATATTTTTTACTACCAAGTCTCTGGAGTCACGCGGACGATTCAGGGACTCTTTATCGTCCGCATTGATTACATGGTCGTACCATGGCACCGCGCCAAAACGCTGCAGCATATTGAAATAGAAGTACGCGCGGAAGAAATGCGCCACGCCTACGTAGTGCGTACGGGCATCTGCATCCGAACATTGGTCGGCGTTCGCCAGCAGATAATTAATCTTGCGAAGCGTTTTCCATACATCCTTACTCCAATAGGCTTCACCGCTATGGATATCGCGTATGCCGCGCATCTCGTCATTGGGGACGGGTGCCACGAAATGCTCGCCTTCCTCTGCATACATTGTTTCCGGGTTAGGCATCATGCGATAGAAATAATTGCTATACTCTTTGAGTGCTGTTCCCGATTTAAAATAGGTAACGGTAGAGAGCTGGTCCTCCGGCGCAAGATCCATGTTGCAGGAGGTGAAGCAGAGCGTCATGACCGCTAAGGCTGTTATTTTTGAAATAGTTATATTCATAAGGCGTTAGAATGTTGCGGTTAAACCAAAGGTGAATGTGCGTGCGAAGCCATATGTAATCGCCTGCGAGCTGACCACTGCCTGCTCCGGGTCGATACTGCGGCAATACTTCTGCAACGGACTCCAGCACCACGGATTCTCCGCAGAGAAATAGATACGGAAATCAGAGAATACGTTTTTCCAGCACGGCAAGGTATAACCGACGGTGATATTTTTCATACGAAGATATCCCACATTGAGCATATACCGTGTGTTGGCAGGACCAAGGGAGTTCGCCGAGCCCAGCGCTTCGTACGCACGATAGCGCGGGAAATAGGCATCGGGATTATCCTCACTCCACACATTGGTCATAAAATCCTTTGCCATAAATCCCTGATAGGGTCGCGAATAGGGTCCCCAGAAGGTAGTAGCCTCCGTCATCGGATACCAGTCACGGCGTCCCACCCCTTGGAAATGGATACTCAGGTCCACTCCGTACCATTCAGCGCTGATATGGAAATTATAGTTATACTTAGGCAGCGTATTACCGATGATACGGCGGTCACCCGGGTTATCCACGGTATTGTTTCCTGATGTGATGACACCATCACCATTGAGGTCCACATAGCGCACATCGCCCGGATGAAGTCCCGGAGCCTTGGAATCAAGCACACCGACTATATCGGTATAGACCATTGAGTTGACAGGGTCCACTTTGGTCAGATAGTCATCAACCTCCTCTTGGGTCCGGAACAAGCCGTCAATCTCGTATCCCCACAGTTCGCCAAGTTCCTGTCCTTCATAATAGGTAGATAGTAGCTTTTCAGGATTATTGTATTTGGTGATGAACGTGCGGTAGTTACCTACACCGCCGCCGATTTCGTACTTGAAATCCTTTCCGAGGACATTATGCTTGTCTCGCCACGTGACGGCAAGTTCCCATCCTCGGGTGGACATATTGGCGGAGTTCTGCTTGGGGTCAGTGGCGCCATATACAGACGGGAGAGCCGTACCGGTATTGAGCATACCTTCGGTATTACGGATATAGAAATCACCTGTCAGGGAGAGGCGGTTACCCAAGAATCCGAGGTCAAGGCCCACATCATAGGTAGTCATCTTCTCCCAAGTAAGCGTTCCTGCATTGGGGTCGTTTTCCGTAGCATAGGAGAGGACGGTAGCACCGTCAAGCGTGATGGCCTGGGTGAACATACCGTCAGCATCGACCGACTGGATATAATCGTAGTATCCGGTCATCTGGTTAGCGAGCTGTCCGGCAGAGAAACGTATCTTGGCATTATCCCACCAATCATGAATAGACTCCCAGAACGGTTCTTCCGACATACGCCATCCCAGACTTCCGCCCGGCGTAACTGCCCAACGATAACCCGGTGCAAAGCGGGACGATGCATCGGCACGCACGCTGACCTCGAACAGGTATCGTCCCGCCCAGTCGTAGTTAACACGGGCGAAGAAGCCGTTTGTAGCCACGGCCTTGATGCTCTCGCTCAATTCGGTTACTTCACCTTTGGCGAAATTGAAAGAAGACAAGTCTTCCGTCATCAAATCCATACGGGTCGCCTCGAGCGAATGATAGCGATACATCTCGCCGTTATATCCCGCCGTGAGGGTAAGGTGATGCTTATCCCATGTGGGTGTCCAACGCAGATAGACATTGTAGTTATGCGTCTGGTACCGCGCCAATTGCTGGTGGTACGAATCGACAGAGCGGAAGTTCTCAATCAAGTCCGTTGTCCCCTCTTTGGCTGAATAGGGCACTTTGACGGAGCGGTTGCTAATCTCCTTCATACGCCATGTGAACGAATAATCCGCATTGAGCGTAAGATTCTTGTAGAGGTCAAAGGTAAGCGAATTCTGAATGACCATCTCGCGGTTGAGATTGAGGTTCTTATGCTTGCCATTGAGCAGCAGCGCACTCATACCGTCACCTACCGTTCCCTGCCCGGAGTATATCCAGGGGTTGAGATAGACAAACGAGCCGTCGGGATTGGTGGCGGGAATGTATGCCATCGCATGGAGTGAGCCTACACGGAAAATCTCACGAGACGATTCCGTACCCGGATAGGTGTATCTCGACGAGAAGAAGGAGAAGTTGACACCATAGTGCAGCCAGGGTTTGATATTGATATTCACCTTGGCGCGGGTTGAGAACTGATGCCACTTGTCGTTATCGATACGAATCATACCATCCTCGGTGTAATACCGTCCGCTGACGAAATAGTTGATGCGGTCATTACCGCCTTTGAGGCTGACGTTATAGTCCTGCATGGGGCGGATGGTTTTATAATAATGGTCGTACCAATTGAAGTTGGCATAATATTTATAGGTACCGTCATTCTGCGTAACCACCCAAGGACGTTCTGGGTTCTCGGTGACATCATTGATACGCATCCATAACTCGGCATAATCCGCTTCGGTATAGGTAGTCATCGCGGTCTTGGTATGCTGGAGCATGAAGATATCGCTGATGTATGCGGACCAGAATCCCTGCGTAATAAAATCATGGTCAGTAGTCGGCGATTTCCATCCGGCTTTAGCATCAATAGTGACTTGCGGAGCGAGTCCTTCTTTACCGGATTTGGTAGTGACCAGAATAACACCGGCAGCGGCTTTGGAACCATAGATAGCGGAAGCGGAGGCATCCTTAAGGATGGACACGGACTCGATATCATTGGTATTGACACGGGAGAGTTCCATCTCTACACCATCCACCAGCACCAGCGGCTTGGTGGTAGAAGAATTGTTGATAGAAGCCAGACCACGAATATTAAAGTTGTAGGAGGCACCCGGTCCGCCGGCGGACATGGTGATATTGAGCGCAGGGTCGGCACCCTGCAGGGCTGTGACCATATTCGGTGTCGGACGCCCGACGATGTCCTTTGACTCGACTACGCTGACGGCTCCGGTAAGGTTCACTTTTTTCTGCGCGCCATAGCCGACAACAACCACTTCATCGAGCTGAGCCGTGGACTCCGCCAGCATTACGCGATAGATATCGCTACCGGCAGCCACCCGCAACTCATAGGTCTCATAACCGAGATAGGATACTTGGAGGTACTGACCGGTAGATGCTTCGAGGGTAAAATTTCCATCCAAATCAGTAATCGTACCGGAAGTTGTACCTTTGACAGCGACAGAGGCACCGATAATGGGTTCATTGGATTTCTTGTCCAGCACGACACCGGTTATATGTCGGACCGCCGACTTTTTCTCTTCAACGGAGAGCACGATGACATTATTCTCCGCCATTTTGTAGGAGATGCCGGTTCCTTTGAACAATTGCTTGAGCGCCTGCTCCAAGGGGGTCTGATTAAGCGTGAGGGTGACGAGGTTATCCAACCCTGTGAGATTATTGTTGTAGAAGAAATGGTAATCGCATTGCTGCTCAACCATCGGCAACACCTCCCGTATAGGCTGGTTGGTTACTTTCAGCGTCACCACCTGCGCTTGGACGGTCAACAACGACAGGAGCATTAAGGATAATGCTATGATAAATTTGCGTCTCATGGAATCAGGTGTTTATTATTGAACGTGTATTGTGACAGGAATCTGAACCGGTTGAAAATCCCAGTTGGGATACTCCAGTCTTCCCCAGAAATAGATACGCACTTCGCCGGCTTGGGTAAGGGCAATCTTACTGGAAGTGAAAGAGACAATGCCATCCACCGTGTCGGGCGTACAGAAGTCCGCCGTCATATCCGGGTCGCTACCCCACCAAGAGGTATAGAACCAATACTTGGCCTCCTTGAGCGAAGCATCACCCGGTGTGAGCATCGTGATAGAGCACTGCACAGAGTCACCGAGCGCATAGACCTCTTTGGCGGGCGTGACGGTGATGGTGCTGAATGTAGGTAGCTCGCGCGCCTTCTCCCCGGTGCACGCGACAAACGCGAGCACCAAGGAAAAGAGAGCGAAAATATAGGTCCGTTTCATAAAGAAATGAGATTTTGACCAAAGATTCTAATTATAATTGCGAACCCAAGACATTGAATTCCTTGCCATCACGAAGGATGAGGAGTTGTCCGTTGCGGATAACCTTAACGGCCTTGACAGCAGTATTGGCATCGTCAATACCAGTAGGAGTCGACTGTACCGTAATGGTCAGGGTCATGTCGGTCAGCAGAGCCGGCAAGGTATACTCACCTTCGTCAGCAACTAAAACAGCATCGCCACAAGTGACACTCTCAACCACATAACCTTCTGCAGGCTCGATGGCAGCAGTCGTAGTATAACCTTCCGGCAAAGAATAAGAACCTGCGGGTGTTTCATTTCCACCAACAGTGAGCGTGGCATGCTCAAAGGCGGCGATAGTCAAGGTATAGTACGGCAACTCATAGCAACCGATGTCCACATGTGAACCCGCTTTACGCGCGTTACCTGCGAGATCAGTTGCTGTTACATACGAATCACTTCCTTTATCTAATAATGCCGACGAGAACAAAAGATGCAAATTCCACAAAGTGGTATCAGCATTCGCTACATCCACAAAACCAGGATCTTCCTCTGCCAGAGCAACTGGAACATCACCTATAGTATTCCCAGAATAGGCATTATTGGTAATGACACCTGTGCCCATACGGCTTGAGCTTAAATCTGCTTGAGTTGCATTGATAGCATCGTTCACATAGTTTTTCCAAACAACATTGTTAGCAAACACGGCTTTTGTCGCATTATCACCACACATAGCACCACAACGATGAGGATTAGTAGTGCTTATCTGTCGATTGCATACGATAGTATTATTTACCACATTTGAAGTACGTTTTGCTCCTCCTTGACTTAGGCCGCCAAGTTGACCGTCAGCAAGATTGGCATAGATAAGGTTATTCCAAATTTCTGTATGGCCATATGCGCGGATACCACCGGCATTCGCAGTGGAATGATTGAGGCGGATAACACAATTATAAATACAACCGTGCTGCAAATACACACCGCCACCATCTGCACTTGAAGTATTGCGCTCAATGAGCGAATTCTCTATCGTTGCACCAATTCGTACACCACCTCCTTGTTTTGTAGATACGTTATTACGAATCCAACAGTCGGAAATTACCACTTCACCGTGAGTGGCCTGAGCTGTCACATCATGAGCTACACCACCACCGTAGTTTGTTGTTGTGTTGTTTTGGATAAGGCAGTGCTTTAGTTGACCAAGACGGTTGAGCCATGCACCGCCACCACCTGTTCCGGATTCATCTTTTCCATTCTGGATGGTCAGGTTTTCCCAAATAGTCATCGTGGTGAAATTTGCTTCTTGGTTAACGACACGTCCGTTTGCTTGGGCATCCAAGATAGTAGCATAGCTTGTCGTATCGGTGAACGTAGCATCCCAACCACCGATGACGTTCACGCCTTCTTTCATCGTGAAGTTGCCATAGTACGTGCCTGCTTGCACAAGCACAGTGTCACCCGATTCAGCAGCAGTAATAACTGCTTGCAGCTCGGCACCGGACTTGTCAGAAGTTACTTGAATGACTTCAGCCTGTGCAGAAAGAGCACACATCAGGCCAAGAGCATAAAAGAAAATCTTTTTCATAAGTAATAGAATTTTAAGTTATATATTTATGTTATTGATTGATTAGCGTAGGTATCCTTATTTATGAAGTTTTTGACCAAGGGCGTTGTACTCCTTGCCTTCACGAAGGATGAATAGTTGGCCGTCTCGGATAACCTTAACGGCATTGGCGTTGACGTTGATGTTGTCGATATCAGTAGAAGATTCTTCCACCTCAATAGCAAGCGTCATATCCGCCAACATAGCAGGTAGGGTGTAAACTCCTTCTTCTTCCACCAGTAGCGCATCACCACAGGTTACACTCTTGATTTGATAACCTTCTTCTGCTACGATAATAGCAGATGCAATATGACCATACGGCAGAGGATATGTTCCAGCAAGAGCCGTATCTCCATCGAGGATAAGTGTTACATGCTCAAACTCAGCCACAGTGAGGTCGTACATAATCTGCTCTACTTCTATGGTAAGCGTCATGCCTGTCAACATAGCAGGTAAGGCATAAACACCTTCCACTTCTTCCAGAACCGCTTCATCACAGGTCACACTCTTGATTTGATAACCTTCCTCCGCTACGATAATAGCAGATGCGATATGGCCTTGCGGCAGAGGATATATTCCTGCAAGAGCCGTATCTCCATCGAGGATAAGCGTCGCATGCTCAAACTCAGCCACAGTGAGGTCGTACATAATCTGCTCTACTTCTATGGTAAGCGTCATATCCGCCATCAAAGCAGGTAGCGCATAGACACCCTCTTCTTCCACCAAGATAGCATCGCCGCACGTTACACGCTCAACGCGATAGCCTTCTTCTACGCGGATGACAACTGTATCTATGTGACCTTGTGGCAGCTCGTATGCTCCGGCAACAATCGTATCTTCACCGATAAGGAGCGTAGCGTGCTCGAAAGCATCGATGGTCAGTGTATGGTAGGGGAACTCATATGCACCCATATCAACAGCCGGACCGGCTTTTCGTATATTGCTGTCCAAATCTACAGCACCCGTCAGTTGGGTGTCGTCTTCGCCTGCATTTATCAAACCGGAACCATACACCAGTCGGAAATTCCCGGCTGATGCATCAACGAACCCCGGGTTTGTGGCATCCAGGACAATAGTGTTGGTGCCTACTATCGGGTGAACAACCGCATTGTTGCGGAAATATGCAGCAGCACGGTCGGATGCATACGTTGCATGAATCTCCATCTGGTCGGCCTGTACATCGTCGTTTACCATATTGCCCCATACGATATTGTTGGCAAATACGGCATCGGAATTGACATTCAGGCGAACACCTGCACGATTGGGATTGTTCGTGTATTTCTGCTTGTTGCAGACGATAGTGTTGTTATACATATAGTGTACACCCGTCTCCACGGACAGTCCGCCGATAGTCTTTGTCGCCTCGTTTCCGTAGATGAGGCAGTTGGCGACCGTACAAGCTTTTGTTCCGGTCAAACGGACACCGCCCATATCACCGCCGGAAACATTGTAACGGACAATACAGTTGTACATAGCGCCACCATAATGCAGTTGTACACCGCCTGCAGCATTATTGGTGGTTGAGTTATGCTCAATCACTGTGTTGAGGATGATACCTGCCACACGTGCGCCACCGCCGTGGGTACCGCTGTTGTTGCGAATCCAACAGTCAACCACCAACGGCTCCGTACATGCGCCCACTGCATTATTGAATACTCCACCGCCAATGCAGTTACCCGACGTGTAATCGAACGTGTTGTTCTGGATAAGGCAGTGCTTCACCTGGCCGTATGCCATCAGTGCCACGCCGGAACCGCCGGCATCGCTTAACGCAACAGACAGCTTGCCGTTCTGAACAGTCAGGTTCTCCCAAACAGTCAGCACGTCGAATGCTGCAGGCTGGTTAACCACACGGCCATTGGCATTGGCATCCAGAATAGTGGCATAACTCGTCGTATCGGTGAAATCCGCATTCCATCCACCGATGACGTTCACGCCTTCTTTCATCGTGAAGTTGCCATAGTACGTGCCGGCTTGCACTTTGAGTGTATCACCGGAAGACGCAGCATTAATAGCCGCTTGGAGTTCGGTGCCGGACTTGTCCGAAGTTACCTGAATGACTGCTGCCTGTGCCGAGAGAGCACACATCAGGCTAATAAACATAGAAGCGTAAAAATTCTTCATGATATTAAAAATTTTAATTGTTTATTATTTGTGCGGATAGACATACACCTTGGTGTCGCCATCTACATGATAACTGAGGTTGGACGCGAGACAAAGCACATCGAGGATGTTCCTTAATGACGAGCGTCCAAGATAGCCGGTAAAGCGCTCCTGCTTAAGCTCATCATCGGTAATAACCAGTTCGATATTGTAGTTGCGCGCCAGTTCGGCGGCTATCTGCTCCAGCGTCTGGTTATTATATCGGATTTCTCCGTTAAGCCAACAGGTATAATCATTACTCGGCACGGAGTGCTTGCTAAGCGTATGGGATGCCCGATTATACACCGCGCGACTATCCGGCTCCATGGTCAAATCCGCAGCCGCCGTACTGACACGCACTTTCCCTTCCGCCAGCACTACAGCCGTAGTCGTTTCGTCCGCATAATTGCGCACATCGAAGGAGGTACCGAGGCATGTGATGTCCACATCTCCAGCAGAAACAACAAACGGATGCTCCGCATCTTTGGCGACATCGAAGAACGCTTCTCCATCCACCTGCACGCGGCGTTTGCCATCCGGCATGGCGGTAGCATAACGGACAGTGGTCGAGGCATTGAGCGTAACCAGCGTGCCATCCGGCAAGACAATCCGGCTGTGTTCGCCGAGTTGGGTGCTAACCACCACATCGGCACACAGCATATTATTTCTTGCATTATTCTGCCAAAGCAGCATGCCGAGCAAGCCGCATAAAACCGCTAACAGGGAGATGCAGGCAGCCATAAGGAAATAGGAACGTGCGTTACGCCCGGCTGACGGTCGCCGACTCCCCATGATATTGCGCAATATACGCTCCTGCACAGGTTGCGGCATCTTACTATCGGAGAACTCCATCTCCGCACGCAGCCAGTTGCCAATCTGCTCATCTGCGCGAAGATGAGCAAGCAGCGTCATACGCTCCTGCTCCGTAGCCTGACCTTGCAAGTATTTTCGCATCAAATCGTTCATATCAACAGGATTATTATTATTATTAATCATTCAATCGGTTTCTTAACTCACGAAGTGCAAGCGTGATATGCACCTCTACCGTCTTTTCGCTAATCTGCAGTTCCTGCGCGATTTCGCGATTGGTCTTATGCTGATAGCGGCTCATGACGAATACTTTTTTACGCATCGGCGGCATGCTTTCCACCAATTCTCGGAGATAGTTCTCCAATGAGTCTGCATCTTGTTTTTCTTCGCTCTCCGCACTCTCCTCAACGCCATGACGCAACACGTACTCCTCATAAACATGGTGGATGGTCTCGTGCTCGCAATAATTAAGGAACGTATTCTTTGCGGAAGCGAAGAGATAATTCAACACCGATTCGCGGTTCTCGAGTTCATCCCAATGCTCCCACAGACGCATGAACGTAGTCTGCAAAATCTCCTCCGCCAGATACGTATCGCCGTCAGACAAACGAATAGCAAATCCGTAAATCTTGCGCGCGTACCTGTTATATATATCCTCAAACTCACGCTCTTTGTCAAGCGAGGCAGATGCATTTTTAGCAAATAATTTCATAAGCGCTTCTATCTGTTAGACAGTTATGATGATATTATCCCCTAATCGAGAGTTTATTTTTTTTCGTTTTTTATGTTTTAAGGGAAAAGTACAAAAAAGACGTGAACTATATGTCGCTTATATCAATCTCAGGCTCTGGAAAACCATTCAGCATATAAGTACAATATAGTCCACGCCAATGCGTGAACTTTAGTGACTTATTCCCGCTGAATGAATTTTTCCAGAATTCGAGATTGGAGAATAAGAGCTAAAGCTCTGTGTCTATTACTATGTATCGCGCGGCATTCTGCGCGGTATAATGCAGTGTCGCATCATTGCGAGTGCAAAGGTAGTGCTTTTTTGCGAGATATGCAAATAAAAAAGAAAAAAATGAAGAATGAAGAAAGCCTAAGGGTATAGTAAGGGTATAGCAAGGGTATACGATTAGAGCGAGGTTAAAGGTTTTTTACGGAGTGAAACGGAGCAGAGAAAAAGAGCGAGGCAATAAAAGAAGATAAGAAGGATGGCAGAAAAAGAAGAAAAACGCCACCCGCAAGGATGGCGTAATTGAGGGAAAGCCCCTTCCCGTGTTACGGTTTCCCCGTTTAACGGGGACACCTATGGAGCGACGCGGTTGATGTCGCGGGGGAACATCGAGCATTCCTTGACGTTAGCGATGCCGAGGAAGCATGCAGTGATGCGCTCCAAGCCGATAGCGAAGCCACCGTGAGGGGGCATGCCGTTGCGGAAGGTGTCGAGGTAGAAACGGAAGGCATCCGGGTTCATGCCACGACGAATCATCTTCTCGCGATACTCCTGCTCCTTATGGATACGCTGACCGCCGGAGGTGATTTCGAGACCACGCATGAGCAAGTCGAAGCTCAGGGTGAGACTCGGGTCCTCGGGG
>ONGK01000035.1 GCA_900317345.1 uncultured Bacteroidales bacterium
CAGATAGGCTGCGACTACTGCCATAGACCAACCTGGACCACCGGACAGGACGAGGTGCGCGACCCGAACCATTTCCCCGTCACCGCACAAATGCCGCGTTACCCGAACCAGAAGATTTGGCCGTACACCGATATGGTGCAGCATAAGCTATGCATGGAGAACGACATCCGCACCGGTTGGTGCCGCACCACGCCGCTCTGGGGACGCGGTCTGCATAGAAAAGCCACCGGTGACGCCTACGAGGCCCGTATGCACGACACACGTGCCCGTAACGTCATCGAGGCCATCATGTGGCATGGCTATAGCAAAGAGTCCGATGCGTACTACCCGACGCAGGAGTTCTATAACCTGAATAAAGAAGACCGAGATGCAATCGTGGCGTTCATTAATGCGATTTGAGCCTTTTACAATGGTGTTGCACATCGCCCTGGGGATAATCATCCTCGGGGCATGTGTGACGCATTTCTTCGGCGAACAGGGCGAGATACATCTGCGTGCTGACGAGGCGCAGACGCTGACGCATAGGTCTTCTATCACCCGTACAGCACCCTCCGTAACCCTTTTTCTCTGGGATTTTCAGGTCGTCTATGATGCGGAAAACAACCCCGTGGACTTCATCACAGAGCTGCGTCTGCTGGACCGCAGCGCCAATGCCAACGCCAAAGTGACCATAGACGAAGGCACCGTGCGGATGAATAAACCGCTCAAATACCGCGGTTTCCGGTTCTGCCAGTCGGACTACGACAGCGACCAGCAGGGCGTGGTGCTCGCTTATAACTACGACCCCTGGGGCATCGGCATCACCTATACCGGCTATGCGCTGCTGCTCATCGGCATGGTGGGTTTCTTCTTCCAGAAGCACACCCGTTTCCGTGCGTTGCTCAAGAATCAGCATAAATGGCTGATGGTCGGATTAGGCATCGCAGCCGTCATTCTGGCGGTTATCATGACCAAAGTGGTGACGCCCAAACCGCCTTTGCAGCCGGTTCTGCAAACGCCGCTGCTGGGCATCCATGTGTCGGTTATTATGTTAGCGTACACCCTGTTTGCGGTTATCATGATAAACGGTATCTTAGGCCTATGCCTGCCCAAACGTCGTGAGCAGCTAATGCAACTATCGCAGATACTGCTTTACCCGGCTTTGTTCTGCCTGACCGCCGGCATCTTCATCGGCGCTGTGTGGGCGAACCTGTCATGGGGTAGGTACTGGGGCTGGGACCCCAAAGAGACTTGGGCACTCATCACCATGCTCGTCTATGCGGCGCTGCTGCACTTGCCGGTGGTGAAAGGTAAATTGCACATGTCCAATCTCAAATTTCAAATTTCTTATCATATCCTTAGCATTGTGGCTTTCGCCTTTGTGCTATTCACCTATTTCGGTGTTTCGTACCTGCTGGGCGGCCTGCATTCGTACGCCAACTGATGCGCTTGAACTAATGCTCGCGCGACTGCGTCGCCGAATGATGCAAGGAAAAATCGCTCACACGGGCGATTTTTCTGTTTTTATTTGCATATATCAAAAAAAAGCAGTACTTTCGACCACCTCCCCCATAGATGGGGCCCCTTCGAATTTAGTTCTTAGCCGCAAGGGCACGATTAACTCGCACTAGCGTGCAAACAACAATCTTTTGCCCCAAAACAACAAATTATACCAGTATATTTGTTTTTTTTTGGTCAAAATCTTGCATATTTGATTATTTTGTAGTAAATTTGCACCCAAATTGCGTGTTGAATGAAAAAAATCTATTTATTGCCGGTCCTTATATTGGTAATGACCGGATGCGGTAAGAAATCCAAGTACAGTTACTTGACGGACAAACCTCTGCCCGTGGAGATAGAGGTGGTGGGCGAGAGCAGTCAGGACGTAGAGAACACCTATGTGGGTGAAATTCGTCCGAAAGTGGATATCTCGCTTGTCTTCCCGTTGGGCGGTCAAGTGACGGGTATATACGTGAAGAGCGGCGACCATGTGAAGAAAGGTCAGCTCATAGCCAGCGTGGACAACACCCAGGCCAAGGCGCTGCTGGAGAGCGCGAACGCGATGTATGCGCAGGCCAAAGACGGCTACCGACGCCTCAAACCCGTGCATGAGCAGGGCGGCATCAGTGATGTGAAATGGGTGGAGATGGAAACCAACCTGGAGAAAGCCCGCTCGATGGTTATCTCTTCCCGCAAACGCTATGAGGACTGCGAGATGCGGGCGGTGCAGGACGGAGTGGTGAACATCCGCGATATCGAAGTGGGTCAGCACGTGGGCGTTTCGCAGCCTATCGGCACACTGATGGATATGAGCGGGTTCTGCGTAGAGTTTATGGTGCCGGAGAGCGAGATCGGTTCGCTCGAGAAAGACCAGAAGATGAAAGTGACGCTCCCGGCGCTAGGCAAGCAGTACGATGCGGTCATCAGCGAGAAGGCGATGGTGGCATCGTACATGGCGCATACCTTCATGGTGAAGGCGGATATCACAACGCCTAATGCCCCGGATGACCTGCTGCCGGGTATGGTATGCCGCGCCATCACCACGCAGCGCGAGCAGAAAGGATATATCATCTCCGCCGGTTGCATCCAGACGCAGCAGCGCGGCCATAGCGTATGGGTGCTGCGCAACGGACACGCACAGCGCCAACTGGTGACGATAAGCGATTACGTGGAGAACGGAGTGCTTATCTCCGAAGGTGTGGCATACGGCGACACCATCATCAGCAAAGGCTATCAGAAGATGTATAACGGCGCAACGGTTGTATTCTAAACGACGATACCGGGATGAGAGAGAGAAATCACATAGAAGGAGCCATGCGCAACTATCGCATCATCTATGCGGTAGTGGCTGTACTGGTTGTTTTCGGAATATACGCCCTGGGCCAGATGAATAAAGACGAGTTCCCCCAAGTGACCATCCGTCAGGGACTCATCGTGGCCGTATATCCGGGTGCCACGGCGCAGGAAGTGGAGGAACAGGTGGCCAAGCCAATCGAGCAGTACCTCTTCTCCTTCAAAGAGATAGACAAACGCAAGACCTACAGCCTCAATAAAGACGGGATGTGCTTCATCTTTGCGGCCCTGTCGCCGAAGGTGATGAATAGCAACGAGGCATGGTCGAAGATTCGCGGCGGCATCGGTCTGCTCAAGCAAATGCAGCTACCGTCCGGTTTGCTGGCCGTCGCTGTGATAGACGATTTCGGTAATACGAGCAGTATTCTGCTGGCCTTGGAGAGCAATGAGCGTACGCCGCGTGAACTGGAGGACTATGCCAACATGGTGGCGGACCGTCTGCGTGAGATAGGGGAGATGGGTAGTATCAAACTGCTCGGCCAGCAGCACGAAGAGATTGCCGTAACGCTGGATGTGGAGCGCGTGTCGAAATACGCGATTGACCAGAACCTCATTCTGGCGCGCCTAGCTACGCAGGGCTTCCGCACCATGACAGGTGAGATAGCTAACGAGATGGGCGCGGCGCTTATCCATGTGGACGTGCCGTACAAGACGGAGTACGACCTGGGCGAGCAGATTATCTTCTCCGACCCGGTGAGAGATCTTGCAATTCGCCTGAAAGATATTGCCACCATCGAGCGCCGATACCAAGATGAGTCGAAATATATCCAGCGCTTTGATGAGAATGGTCCTGGCGGTTGTATGCTGATGAATATCGAGATGCAGCCGGGCAACAACATCGTGGCGTTCGGCGGCAAGGTGGACAAGATGCTGGAGTATATGAAGTCCGTGCTGCCTCCGGATGTACGGATGCATAAGATAACCGACCAGCCGCGTGTGGTAGACGAGAGCGTGCGCTCGTTCCTCAAGGACCTGATCATATCCGTGCTCATCGTGATTGCCGTCATGCTGGTGCTTTTCCCCTTGCGCACCGCTCTGGTCAGCTCTACCGGTCTGCCGGTATGTATCGCTATCACGCTGGGCATCATGTATGTGGCCGGCATTGAATTGAATACAGTAACGCTGGCAGCGCTCATCGTGGTGCTGGGTATGGTGGTGGATGATAGCGTGATTGTGATTGACGGGTACAGCGATTTGCTGGCCAGGGGTCATTCGCGGTGGTACGCAGCAGCCGTATCTACACGGGAGTTGTTCGTGCCCATGGTGCTCGCCACTACCTCTATCTCCGGTATGTTCTTCCCGATGCTCGGCCTGATGACCGGTAACCTGGCGGACTTCATCAAGCTGTTCCCGTGGGCCATCTTCATCGCCCTGACCTGCAGTATTCTCTACGCGGTGTGGATAATCCCGTACATGGCGAGTACCTTCATCCGCCGCAAGCCTGCCGGCACGCCTCCTACGCGCTTCGAGCGCATCCAGAATAGGTTCTTCGACGGCCTGCAGAGCGGCTATCAGAAACTGTTGGACCTCTGTTTCCGCCATCCGTGGGGAACAATCGGTGTGAGCTTGGCTTCGATAGTATTGGGCGTCTTTGTCTTTACGCGACTGAGCATACAACTCATGCCAAAGGCCAACCGCGACTCTTTTGCCGTGGAGATCCACTTGGCGGAGGGCGCATCGCTGGCGCAGACCAAAGCGGTGGTGGATAGTCTGGGCACCGTGCTTAATGCCGACCCGCGCGTGAAGAGCGTCACGGCGTTCGTCGGAATGGCGAGCCCCCGCTTCCACGCCACCTACGCTCCGCAGATAGGCGGCGAGAACTACGCGCAGTTCATCGTCAATACAGTATCGTCCAAGGCGACCATCGATGTGGTGGAGCAGTACCAGCCGCTTTATGAGGACGCTTTCCCCAATGCGTACTGTCGCTTCAAGCAACTCGACTATCAGGCGAGCCCGAACCCGATAGAGATATTCGTACAGGGTGCCGATTTCGGTCAGCTGGAAGTGGTGGCAGACTCGCTCAAAGCCTTCATGGCGCATTACCCCGACCTCACGTGGGTTCATACGGACTACGACGAGACGGTTCAGACCATCCGCCTGCGGCTTAAGGACGACGAGGCAAGCCGTCTGGGTGTATCGCAAGCCAGTTTGTCGCTCTACCTGAACGGCCTGCTGCACGGACGAGGGCTGACCTCACTGTGGCAGGACGGCTATAAGACGCCCGTCATGCTATATACATTCGGTGCGGACTCCCTCAACTATTCAGATATATCCAACGTGATGATTCCAACGCTTCTGCCCGGTGTGTGGGTGCCCCTGCGCCAGCTGGCAGATATAGAGCCGGACTTCCATCACGCGCAGATTAAACGACGCAACAGCATCCGTACCATCACGGTGTCGGCGGACACTCGCGGTCGTGTGGCTGCCATCACGGCGATGAAGCCGATACTCCGTTATGTACGGAACATGGAGAAGCATTTGCCGGAAGGCGTGCGTATTACCTACGGAGGCGCTTTGGGACAATCGTTGGAAGCATTGCCCGGACTGGTAGCATCCGTCGGAGCGGCGCTGCTGGTACTCTTGGCGCTGCTAATCTATCACTTTAAGAAACTCAATATTTCCTTCCTGGCGCTCAGCTCCAGCCTGCTGTGCCTCTTCGGCGCTGCGTTCGGCCTATGGATGTTCGGCTTGGATATGTCTATCACAGCCATCTTGGGCGTTATATCCTTGATAGGCATCATCGTGCGCAACGCGATTATCATGTATGAATATGCAGAGCATTTGGTGCAGGAGGAGCATAAAACGGCCCGTGAAGCGGCGTACCTCGCCGGTAAGAGACGTATGCGCCCCATCTTCCTCACCACCGCTACGACAGCGTTGGGCGTTGTGCCAATGATTATTGCAGCCACCGATCTATGGATGCCTATGGGAGTAGTCATCTGCTTCGGCGCCATCCTTACCATGCCGATGGTGGTAACGCTGTTGCCGGTTGCTTATTGGAAAATGTTTGAAAAATCCACTCGCCGTTATGAGAAATAAACGATTTATAGTTGGCGTTTGCCTATTGGCCCTCAGTAGCTTACAGTTGGCTTTCGCGCAGTATGAGGTGCTGACGCTGGACTCATGCCTGCGCAGCGCACAGCAGCGTAACTGCACCATTCGGTCCGCTCAACTGGAAGTGGCTATCTCGCGTGAGGTGAAGAAGCAAATGCTATGGAAATACTTCCCGCAAGTCAGTCTGAGCGGTTTCGCCTTCGGCTCTGCCCGTCCACTCATTGATTTCGATATATCTCAGACGCAGGTAGACGGCGGTCTCGGGTCCTTCCTCACCGATGTAGCGGAGGCTATCAAAGAGCTGTCGCAGGATAGTATCTCTACGGATATCAAGATGATTCGCTGGGGTGCATCCGCACAAGCGCGTGCTGTGCAACCCATCTATTGGGGTGGACAAATAGTCACAGCGAACCGCCTTGCCAAGCTCGGTATAGATGCGGCGCAACTCAAAGAGGAAGTGTCGGAACGCGACGTGCTGCAAGAAGTGACGGAAACCTATTGGATGATAGTCGGACTGATGGATAAACGCGGTACGGTAACCAAGCTGGCAGAGCTCCTGGACTCGATAAGCGACGTCGCGAATACGGCGTATAACCATGGTCTGGTGACGCGCAACGACTTGCTCCGCGTACAACTCAAGCAGAACGAACTGCGGACCAAAACTATGCAATTAGAGAATGGCATCCAGCTTGCCAGTCGCCTGCTGTGCCACATGATAGGTGTGCCTTATGAGCATGAACTGGTGCTGGAGACCTTTGCCGAAGAAGAGACGTTGACCGAATTGGCGGCTCAACCGGCAGAAGTGCTGATTGATGGCCGTCCGGAGGCCAAACTGCTGGATATAAATGTGCGATATAACCAACTCATGCGACGGCTGACATTAGGCGAGTCGCTGCCCAAACTGGGTCTCGGCGTATCAGGCGGCTACTCCAACTATTTTAACCGGAATAGGTTTAATGGAATAGCGTTTGCATCCCTCTCCATCCCGCTGACAGGTTGGGGTGAGACGGCTCATAAACTGCACCAGCATGACTTGAAGATACAACAGGCGCAACTCATGCAATCCAACTATCGCGAGAAATTGGATTTGCAGAACCGTCAGACTTACGACCAGCTGATAGAAGCAATCAAACTGATGGCCGAGCATAAGTCCAGTTTGGATTTGGCCAAAGAGAACTATCGCGTGGCACTGGTGAACTATCGGGCAGGGGTTGGAACGATGACTGAACTGCTCGAAGCAGAAGCATTGCTCATGCTGGCAAGCAACGCTTATACGGACTCAAGAATTACCTATCGCACAGCTTCCCGCAAGTTCCACGAATACAATAAATAACGAAAAATGCCAAGTTAATGTGCATTTTTTCCATATTTTCTTGCGTATATAAAAAAAAAGCACTACCTTTGCAGCGGAAATTATAAAAAACTCACACAACAATGGAAAATCAGAGAGATGAGAGACGTGAACAAGACATTGTTTACAGTCGTGCCATCAAAGCAGGAAAACGTATTTATTACTTGGATGTTCGTAAAGCTCGCAACAACGACTTGTATCTGTGTATAACAGAAAGTAAGCGTATGCCGTCAGAGGTAGAAGGTGTGGCTCCGACGTTTGAGAAACACAAAGTGTTCCTCTACAAGGAGGACTTCACGCATTTCACCGAAGGTCTGGCGGATGTCATCGGATATGTGCAGAGCCAATTTGGCGAGATAGCAGAGCGTCAGGAGTATATTCCTGAAGGCGAAGAAGCACAGGCAGAACAGCCTGTGAAGAAATCGAGAATAGCAGCGGCTGTTTCCGCCTTGCTGAGTAAGGGCAGCTCGGCCGACTGACCATCCGCCTTGAGTATCGTCACGCGGTTGGTGTCCGTGCCGAAACCTGCTCCGGCATCGCGCAGAGAATTCAGCACTATTGCATCAAGAGATTTGCGTTCCAGTTTGCGGAGCGCATTTTCTTTTTCATTTTGTGTCTCAAGGGCAAAGCCGATGAGCTGCTGTCCGGCATGCTTGCTCTCTCCGAGCGTTTTGGCTATGTCCGGCGTTGTGCGTAATGTGAGGGTCAGTTCAGTCTGACCCGGTTGCTTTTTTATCTTCTCCGGAGCTTCCGTAGGGGTGAAGTCCGCCACGGCAGCACATAGAATGGCGATGTCGGCTTTCGGCCATTCAACCACGCACGCTTCATACATCGCTTGCGCAGAAAGCGCGTCCACCCGGCGGATGGCACCGAAGGGGTTATAGAGTGGGGCAGAGACGGCTCCGCAGACCAGTGTGACATTGGCCCCGCGGCGTGCGCATTCATGCGCAAGAGCGATGCCCATCTTGCCGGTCGAGTAATTGCTGATAAAGCGCACAGGGTCCATTTTCTCCTGCGTGCCGCCAGCGGTGATGAGCACATGTTTGCCGCTCATGGTCTGCGGCGTTAGCGCATACTCCAGCGCCTCTTGTAACTGCTCAATATCCGGCATACGCCCTTTGCCGCTTGTGCCGCAGGCAAGCATGCCTTCGGCAGGCTCGAGCACCCGCACATTCGTCCATTGGCCAATGGTTCGCACGGCTTGCTGCGTAGCGGGGTTCTCCCACATCTTGTCATTCATCGCCGGAGCAATGATGAGCGGCTTGCGTGCTACGCACGAAGCGATAGTAGTGGTGAGCGCATCGTCCGCAATGCCCGCAGCCATCTTACCCAGCACATTCGCGGTAGCCGGCGCGACAAGCATAGCATCGCACCATTCGGGTAGGGAAATGTGCTCGGTTGAATGATCATTGATGGCGGCAAAGACATCCGAATAAACCCTGCTTCCCGAAACGGTTTGCAGGGTTAACTCGGTCACAAACTGCAAGGCGTTCTGCGTCGTGGTTACCCTTACTTCCGCACCCGCCTTGACGAGCGAACGGATGAGCTCAGGTATCTTGTACGCAGCGATGCCTCCGCTGATACCAACTAATATGTGTTTACCACACAAACTCATTGGATTCTTTTAGCAAAGCGGTCTTTCTTTTTTCAGCGAAGCGGTCTATTTAAGCGCTTCGTCGCGGTTACCGGAGCGATAAACGAGTTCGCCGTCGATGAACTCTTGAGTAGCCATTAATGTCGGCTTCGGAAGGCGCTCGTACTGGCGGCTGATTTCAATCTGTTCGCGGTTCTCGAATGTCTCCTCAAGGTTGTCCTGAGGTATGGAGAAATCCTGCAGTTTGGCGTCTAACTCACGCTTCATACCTACGCTGATCTGGTTAGCGCGTTTGGCGATAATCGCCACAGTTTCATACACGTTTCCTACACCTTCCGTCAATTGGTTGATGTCACGTGTCACAGTGTTTCTGGGAGCTTTTGAATTCTTGTAATCCATATTCTAATCTTTTGTTATTTTACGTATTTGTTGCAGCATTTTATCTGCTTCTTTTCGGTGCTTAGAGTCGGGGTACTCCGTCACGAAATTATAGTACTCGTCTTGTGCATCCCGGGCGCGCTCGGCTTTCAGTTCTTCAAATGAATTGACCATTTGCTGGTATTTGGCCATCAAGGTGAGCCAACTGAAATCCTCCTGGTATTTGTTGCTCGGATAGTTCTTGAGCGCATTCTTGCAAACAATCTCGCAACTGAGATAGTTATTGCCGAGGTAGGTGCCGAGATTGTAGTACAGTTGCGCGCTTTTCAGTTCCTTGAGCGCCAGCTTGTCGTACAGTTCGCTCATTTCACTATACGCCTGCTCGGCGTATGGGCTTTCCGGATACAACTCTACAAAGAGCGTCAGTGCCTCGATGGCTTTTCTGGTGGTCTCCTGGTCCAACCGCGGGTCCGGAGACTCAAGAAATTGGCAGTGCCCCACTTGGAAATACGCCTCGGCAGCATACTTGCCCTTAGGGTAATTGCGCACATAAGCCTGATAGTAACTCGTGGCAGACTCGTATGCCTTCTGCCCCATGTAACTGCGTGCCAGATAGGCCAATACATCTTCCGAGCGCTCCGTGCCCTTATAGTAATTGGCTACGTCATCAAGCAGCGTTTGGGATTTCACATACTGTTGCTCATTGAAATACCGCAACGCCGCCTGATATTTCTCCTCAGGGTCGCGAGACTTGAGCAATTTCTGATAATCACCGCAACCCGTGAGCAGACACACAAGCGCCGCAATACTTAATAATATTATAAGTCCACTTTTACGCATTTTAGTCAAAAAAGCCTGCAAAGGTACAACAAAAATTGCATATATGCAAATTTTAGAGCAATTATTTAACAAATTTTTTAATATTTGTAAACTGAATACTTGCATATGTTATTTTTTTTTACTACCTTTGCAGCAAATTTGTAAATTAGGAGTATAATGTTTGATAATTTATCTGAACGTCTGGAGCGATCCTTCAAAATTCTGAAGGGAGAAGGCCGAATTACCGAAATCAACGTAGCGGAAACCGTCAAGGATATCCGCAAAGCGCTTTTGGAGGCCGATGTAAATTACAAGACCGCTAAGCAATTCACCGACCGCGTAAAAGAGAAAGCGCTGGGGCAGAACGTGATTAATGCTGTCCGTCCCGGTCAGCTGATGATTAAAATCACGCATGACGAGTTGGCCGAGCTGATGGGCGGTGAGGCACAGGAGATTAACCTCAAAGGGCAACCGGCTGTTATTCTGATGTCCGGTCTCCAGGGTAGCGGTAAAACGACTTTTGCTGCCAAGTTGGCGAACTATCTGCAGACGAAGAAGGGCAAGAAAGTGATGCTGGTGGCATGCGACGTCTATCGTCCGGCGGCTATAGAGCAGTTACGTGTGCTTGGCGAACAAATCAACGCGAAAGTGTATACCGGTGAGGGAGAGTCGAACCCCGTCCGGAAGGCGCAAGACGCAATCGCCGAGGCAAAGAAATTCGGATATGATGTGGTCATCGTCGATACTGCCGGTCGTTTGGCTGTTGACGAGCAGATGATGAATGAAATATCGGCTATCAAGTCCGCAATCACGCCCTCTGAGACCCTCTTTGTGGTGGACGCCATGACCGGTCAGGATGCGGTTAACACAGCCAAAGAATTCAACGACCGTTTGGATTTCGACGGCGTCATCCTTACCAAACTGGACGGCGATGCCCGTGGCGGTGCTGCGCTCTCAATCCGCTCGGTGGTCGATAAACCGATAAAATTCATCGGAACGGGTGAGAAAATGGAAGCCTTGGATGTATTCCATCCTGCCCGTATGGCGGACCGAATTCTCGGAATGGGTGACGTGGTCAGCCTTGTGGAGCGTGCGCAGGAGCAGTACGACGAGGCGGAAGCACGCCGAATATCCAAGCGCATTGCCCATAATCAGTTCGATTTCAACGATTTCCTTGGCCAGTTAGCGCAGATAAAAAAGATGGGTTCCATGAAGGACCTGATGGGCATGATTCCCGGTATGGACAAAGCGCTCAAAGGCGTGGAGGTCAGCGATGACGCCTTCAAACCCATCGAGGCAATGATTAACTCCATGACGCCCGCAGAGCGCTCCAACCCAGGGTTGCTTAACGGCAGCCGCAAGGCGCGTATTTGCAAAGGTGCCGGCGTAAACATCGTAGATCTTAACCGCTTCCTTAAGCAGTTTGAGCAAACCTCCAAGATGATGAAGAAAGTGCAGCAAATGGGCGGCAGGAGAAGGTAAAGAGCGAATGGATATTCTTGATAAAATAGAGGGCCTAGAGGCGAAATTTCATGAGGTGAGTCTGCTTATTACCGATCCTTCGGTGATTGCTGACCAGGCGCGTTATGTACGCCTAAATCGCGACTACCATGACCTGGAGCGCGTACTTGAGTGCGCACATCGGTACAAGAAAGCCGTGACCGACCTGCAGGAGGCGAAGGATTTGTTCCATAACGAGTCTGATGCTGACCTCAAGGAGATGGCGAAGGCGGAGATAGACGAACTGGAACCGCAGATACCCAAACTGGAAGAGGAACTGAAGTTGCAACTACTGCCGCAAGACCCCGAAGACGGCAAGAACGTGGTCATGGAAATTCGTGGTGGCACAGGCGGTGACGAAGCGGCTATTTTTGCCGGTGACCTATTCCGCATGTACACCAAATATTTCGAAATAAAGGGCTTTAAATACACCATTTCGTCCTTCACAGAGGGCGCTGCCGGAGGGTACAAGGAGATTATCTTCAACGTAACAGGGCAGAACGTCTATGGCACGCTCAAATACGAGAGCGGCGTTCACCGCGTGCAGCGTGTGCCGGTGACGGAGACACAAGGGCGTGTGCATACCTCGGCTGCAACCGTAGCTGTGCTGCCAGAAGCAGATGAGTTTGAGGTGCATATCAACGAAGGTGAAATCAAATGGGAGACCTTCCGTTCAGGCGGCGCCGGAGGACAGAACGTCAATAAAGTAGAATCGGGCGTGCGGCTGCGTTATAACTGGAAAAACCCTAACACAGGCGAGGTACAAGAGATTTTGATTGAGTGTACCGAGACGCGCGATCAGCCCAAAAACAAGGAGCGTGCTCTTTCGCGCCTGCGTACGCAAATTTATGATAAGGAGCACCAAAAATATATCGATGACATCGCAGCACGCCGTAAGACGATGGTCTCGACCGGTGACCGTTCTGCCAAAATTCGTACATACAACTATCCGCAGGGCCGTATTACCGACCATCGCATCGGCTACACGGTTTATAACCTTGCTGCTTTTATGGATGGCGATATTCAAGGTGTGATAGATGCTCTACAGGTAGCAGAGAATGCGGAAAGACTCAAGGAAAGCGAGTTATAAAAATTTTAAATACATGAAGAAGAATTTGTTTTTCGTGCTGCTGTTCGTGTGTGGCATATGCGTGGCAAATGATGAGGTGCAACCCTATATGACAGTAGAGCAGTTACCGAATTTAATCAAGTGCTTGCCGGCCCCTCCGGCGTTTGATAGTCCCGAGTTTGCCAATGACCTTGTGCGTTATGCCTGGGGCAGACAGCAACGAATGGATGAAAAACGTGCAGAGATAGCCCGAAGGGATGCTGTATGGAACTACGACTCACTCTTCGCAGAGTTTAACATACCGTTCGGATTGGTTATTTCCAAAGAGGGAACACCAGAGATTTACAAGTTACTCATTACATCGCTGACTACCACGGATGCGATGCGTGTTGCGCCTAAGGCATTTTATCATAGGCTCCGTCCGTTTGAGTATCTGGGCGATCATATGCTCATTGAATCTGAGGAACAAGATTTGCGTGGAGAAGGGTCGTATCCGTCTGGTCACACACATCGCGGATATACCTGTGCGCTCCTATTAGCTGAAATCAATCCGGCCAATGCGGATACGATATTGGCTCGCGGATGGATGTATGGCGAGAGCCGTGTTATCGATGGCGCTCACTGGCAAAGCGATGTGGATGCATCACGTGTGAGTGCGGCAATCGGTTACGGGGCACTTCATACATGTCCGGCATTCCTGGATCAAATGGCATTGGCGCAAACCGAGTTCCTTAAAATGACCGGTAAATGCACCAAGAAATCGAAGAAAAGATAGTTCTTGAATTATGTTATCCCGTTTGTATGGCGTATTATTGCCGTTCTTCGTCAGTTTTCTGCTGGCATACCTGCTTGACCCTATAGTCGACTTTGTGCAGCACAAGTGTAAAGTGAAGTTTCGCGGTTTGTCGGTGACAATCGTGTTGTTGCTATTTGTCGGTCTGCTGACGTTGGCTGTTTATCTGCTTATTCCGGCCATCGGTCGAGAAGTTAAGTCGGCAGCAATCGGGGTAGAGCAGTATTTCGCGAATTTTGATGCAGACCGGTATTTTACATCGGAACAACAGGAGAAAATCAAAAAGACACTTGACGGGTTGAACCTGGAGTCCATGCTATCGTACCCTGAAGTGCGCGATGCCATGAAAAGTATAGCACCGAAAGTGGGTGGATGGATAACCGGTGGACTTAGCTGGTTGGCGGAATTGGTGGTCATCTTCATTGGACTGATGTATCTCATCTTCCTCATGATTGATTTCCCTAAGATTCGTGCCAACTGGAGCAGTTATGTGCCAGAGAAATACCGGGACAAGGCACGAACATTGCTGCGCGATGTGGACCATAATATGAATGCTTATTTCCGCGGGCAAGGTTTGGTGGCGTTGATCGTAGGTGTCCTGTTTGCTATCGGTTTCTGCATCATCGGTATGCCGATGGGTATTGCAATGGGACTTATCATCGGCGTACTCAACCTCGTGCCATACATGCAAGCATTGGGTATCCCACCATGTATATTGTTGTGCCTCGTGCAATCGGCGCAGACCGGAAGGCCGGTGTGGGTAACGCTGCTTTGCATGGCACTCGTGTTTGTTGTGGTGCAGACTTTGCAGGATATGCTTCTCACGCCCAAGATAATGGGTAAAGTGACAGGAATGGGGCCTGCGGCAATTCTCCTCTCGCTCAGTATTTGGGGTGCGATATTCGGTGTAATAGGCATGATTCTGGCTCTCCCGCTAACTACGCTTGGCATCTCTTATTACAAGCATTACATAGCCAAATTGACCGTACCAACGGGCCAAACAGAGAAGGTTTCTTCCTAAGATTTGAAAAAAGAGGCGTTTCGCTTCTTTTTTTTTGAAAAATCTTGCATATGTCAGAAAAAAGTAGTATTTTTGCACGCTAATTTGGATTACTATGGACAATTTTGAACGATTATGTCAGAAACGGCGGTCTGTACGTAAGTACACGTCGCAGCCGATTGAGCAAGAGAAAATAGACTATTTATTGCGCTGCGCGCTGATGTCTCCGAGTGCCAAACGGACCTGTCCGTGGGAGTTCATTGTGGTTCGCGATGAGGCTAAGTTGCGTCCGTTGACCGCTTGTCGTACGTACGGCAGCGGGATGTTCAATACTGCGACGGCAGCGATAGTGATTGCCCTTAACCCGACGCTATGCGACAACACATGGATGGCGGACGGAGCGATTGCCGCAGAGCATATCCTGTTAGCAGCGGCTGAGCAGGGTTTGGGTGCATGTGAGGAGGAAATGAAATCATGAAACCAATAATAGCAATAACAGCCGGTGATACGAACGGCGTGGGATACGAGGTGATTATCAAATCGCTGCTGAACGGATATGTGTTTGAGATTATGCGTCCTGTGATTTACGGCAACGCTGCCGTAGCCAAGCAGCATATCCAGACGTTAGGAGAGGAATACCGCAATATCACATGGAACTTGATTGACAGCCCGGAGCAGGCGAAAGACAGTCGTCTGAACCTCATCACTTGTTACACAGACAATCTGCCTGTGAACATCGGTTCGCCGAGTGAGGATGCCAACAAAGCCGCTAAAGCTTCGTTGGAGCGTGCGTGCAGAGACCTTAAAGAGGGCAAAGTACAGGCGCTTGTGACGGCTCCGCTTAATAAAGAAGCGCTCAAAGGCGGACATACGGAATGGTTAGCAGAGCGTTTCGAAGGTGAGCAACTGATGATGCTTTGTGCGGGTAATCTGCGTGTGGCGTTGGTTTGCAATCATGTGTCGATAGCTGAAATCCCTTCGCAGATAACCGAAGAGCGGATTGTAAGTAAGCTGACGCTGCTTAACCAGTCGCTCAAGCGCGATTTCGGTATGGAGAAACCGCGTATAGCCGTGTTAGCGCTCAATCCGCATGCCGGCGACCAAGGATTGCTGGGCAAGGAAGAGCAGGAGATTATCAGTCCGGCTATCGAGAAAGCGAAAGAGCAGGGTATATGGGCGTTCGGTCCGTATGCAGCAGACGGTTTCTTCGGTTCGGAGCACTATCTGCAGTTTGACGCCGTGCTCGCTATGTATCACGACCAGGGTTTGATTCCCTTCAAGACGCTGAACATGAGCGGCGTCAATTATACGGCGGGACTGAGTATCGTTCGTACTTCGCCTGACCACGGAACGGCGTACGACATCGCGGGTAAGAACCAAGCGGATGAATCGAGTATGCGCAATGCGCTTTTCATGGCGATAGACGTGCTTCGTCAGCGTGCAGACTACGATGCCAACACCGCTAATCCGTTGCCGTTTATCGAGCGGACGGATATTGAGGGACGGCCCAGACGAGAGTTTATAGACTTCAAGACCACGACAGGTGGAAACAGATTTGAAAATAAAAATACACAAATAGATGACAAGTAAAGAGATTAGACAATCCTTTTTGGATTTTATGGCGTCGAAAGGTCACCAGATAGTGCCTTCGGCTCCGATGGTAATCAAAGACGATCCAACGCTGATGTTCACCAACGCGGGTATGAACCCGTGGAAGGGAATCATCTTAGGTAACGATCCAATAAAATATCCTCGCGTGGCGGACAGTCAGAAATGTCTGCGCGTGAGTGGTAAGCACAACGACCTGGAGGAAGTAGGACACGACACGTACCACCACACGATGTTTGAGATGCTGGGTAACTGGTCGTTCGGCGATTACTTCAAGAAAGAGGCGATTGATTTCGCATGGGAGTACATCGTGGATGTGCTGAAGATTAACCCTGAGAACCTATATGCGACGGTGTTTGAGGGTTCGCCGGAAGAAGGACTGGCCCGTGATGACGAGGCGGCTTCCATCTGGGCAAAGCACCTGCCGGCAGACCATATCCTGAACGGCAACAAGCATGATAATTTCTGGGAGATGGGTGATACCGGTCCTTGCGGTCCGTGCTCGGAGATACATGTGGACAGCCGTAGTGCAGAAGAACGCGCCAAAGTGCCCGGTCGCGAACTGGTGAACAAAGATCATCCGCAGGTGATTGAGATTTGGAACATCGTTTTCATGCAATACAACCGCAAGGCGGACGGTTCGCTGGAGCCGCTGGCCAAGAAAGTGATAGACACGGGTATGGGCTTCGAGCGTCTGGTTCGTACGATACAAGGCAAGACCTCGAACTACGACACGGATGTGTTCCAACCGATGCTCAAGAAAATCGGCGCTATCTGCGGATGCGAATACGGCAAAAACGACCGGAGTGGCTCCGGGGCCGGACAACCAAGCAGCGAGCAAGTAGATATCGCTATGCGCGTGATTGCGGACCATATTCGTACTATTGCGTTCGCTATCACGGACGGTCAGTTGCCATCGAACGAGAAAGCAGGATATGTGATACGACGGATTTTAAGACGCGCCGTTCGTTACGGCTATACATTCCTTAACATGCGTAGCGCATTCCTCTATCAACTTGTGTCGCAACTGATAGAAGACCTGGGAGACGCTTATCCGGAACTGAAGCAGCAGGAGGCACAGATAACTCCGGTTATCAAGAGCGAAGAGGAGGCTTTCCTTCGTACGCTGGACAAAGGTATCACGCTGCTCGACAAACTGATGGATGAGGCCCGCAAGGCAGGTAAGACCGAGATTAGCGGATTCGATGTATTTACACTCAAAGATACATACGGATTCCCGCTCGATTTGACGGAGCTCATCCTCCGCGAGAATGGTTTTACCACCAACGAGGCGGACTATAACAAAGCACTTGAGCATCAAAAGTCTATGGGCCGCGAAGCGAATAAGCAGGATTTGGGCGATTGGACAGTACTTCGCGAGGGAGAAACGGAGTTCGTCGGTTATGATGAACTGGAATGCGAGACGCAGATTCTCCGTTACCGCAAGGTGAGCCAGAAGGGCAAAGAGTTCTATCAGGTAGTGCTTGGCAAGACGCCGTTCTACGCCGAGATGGGTGGTGAAGTAGGAGATACAGGTAAATTGGTCATTGGTGATTTGTCATATGCCATTGTGGATACCAAGCGTGAGAATAACTTACCCGTGCATATCATGACGGAACTGCCGGAGGCATTCGCAAACGCAGATGCAAAAGCTATTGCCGTTGTAGATGCAGCGCGTCGCCAGGCTATCATGTGCAATCACTCGGCAACCCATATCATTCACTACGCACTGCGTGAAGTGCTCGGTAAACACGTGGAGCAGAAAGGCTCGTATGTGACCGCAGACAGCTTGCGTTTCGATTTCTCGCACTTCCAGAAAGTGACGCCGGAAGAGTTGCGTAAGGTAGAGCAGGTGGCAAACGCGTTCATCCGTCAGGATTATCATCTGGAGGAAAGCCGTCATACACCGATAGCAGAAGCCAAAGCGATGGGTGCGATGGCACTATTCGGAGAGAAATACGGCGATGACGTGCGTGTCATCAAGTTTGGCAATTCAGTGGAGTTGTGCGGTGGTTGCCATGTGTCGAGCACGGGTAAAATCGGTTCTATCCGTATTGTGATGGAGACGTCAGTAGCAGCCGGTGTGCGTCGTATCGAGGCCGTCACGGCAGCCAAAGCAGACGAGCTCTATTTTGCAGCGCAAGACACGCTCAACGGCCTGAAGAACCTATTCAACAATGCTCCGGATTTGACGGGCGCTATCCGTCGTTCGATAGACGAGAACGCCGGTCTGAAGAAGCAGATAGAGCAGTTCATGGCGGAGAAGATAGAGCAATATCGCGACAAACTGATTGCCAAGGCAGAGGATTTCGGCGATATCAAACTGGTACGTCTGCAGGGCGAGCATAACCCAGAGATGATTCGCGGTGTGATGCCGTTGCTACGCGGTAAATTTACCGATGTGAAGTTCGCTGTGGTAGCTGCAACGCAGTTTGAAGGCAAGCCGACGATAGCTGTGTTCCTGAGCCAACCGCTCGTGGAAGCAGGTCTCAATGCCGGAGCGATGATCAAATCAGCAGCCAAGCATATACAAGGCGGAGGAGGAGGTCAACCGTGGATGGCAACTGCCGGTGGACGCGATGTCACCGGACTAAATGCCGCGATGGAGGAACTGCTTGCTGCACTCAAATAAGATGCAGTAGTTGGTTTTACCGGCTCGATTGTGCAGACATGGTTTTTCATGGCGGCACTTCTCTTGCTGGATAATCCGGATAAGGGAACGGTGCTGTATTATGTGGCTTTTGGTATAGGCTATGTAGTGGAGATGGTACCTAATTATTTATTCTCCAATTGGTACACTTTTAACACACGTCCCAATAAGAAGAATGCCGGCGGTTTTCTCTTTGCGCGAGCCATCAATCTGGTCGTTCAGTTTGGTCTGCTGCCGATAGCGTTGGCCACGTTCCCCGACTGGAGAGATGATGTCATCAGCCTCTTGGTCATCTTCATCGGCGGCTGTATCAATTATCTTATTTGTCTCATTTTCTTTAAGAAACCTAATAAAAGCCAATTATCCCAATGAAAGCAAAAACGACTACAAAAGTGGCTGTCATTGCTGGAGCAGGTCCCGCCGGTTTGACGGCAGCGTATGAATTGCTCAAGCAGACGGATATTAAGCCCATCGTATGCGAGAAGACAGCCGCTATTGGCGGCATTTCGCAAACTGTGCAGTATCATGGAAATCGCATGGATATAGGTGGTCACCGATTTTTCTCAAAGAGTGACAGAGTGATGCAGTGGTGGCAGCAAGTGATGCCGTTACAAGCGCAACCATCCAAGGATGATATTTTGCTCGGCGAAACGGAGAAAAACTTTGCCCCGCAAGGACCTGACCCTGAGAAAGAGGATAGGACCATGTTATTGCGCCGACGCGTAAGCCGCATATTCTTCCTGCGCAAGTTCTTTGATTATCCCATTTCGATGAAGAAGGAGACCTTCCTTAATATGGGGTTTGTGCGGATGATGCGTGCCGGCTTTGGCTATTTATGGGCTTGTGTTCATAAATTGCCAGAGACATCTCTGGAGAATTTCTATATCAACCGTTTCGGTCGTCCGCTCTATGAGATGTTCTTTGAGGATTACACAACCAAAGTGTGGGGCGTTCATCCGTCCAATCTCGGCGCAGATTGGGGCAGTCAACGTGTCAAAGGTCTGTCGGTGATAGCTGTGCTAAAGGATATGTGGCGAAAGAATTTCGGAACCAAAGATACCGCGGAGGTGGAAACATCACTCATTGAGCAGTTTATCTATCCGAAATACGGTCCAGGGCAACTATGGGAGATTGTAGCAAAAGAGGTTGAACGGATGGGTGGAGAGATTCGCATGCAAGCCGTTGTAAGTGGAGTTCAGATTGAGAAGGGGAAAGTAAGCGGCGTTACCATCACTGAAGCTGACGGCAAACAAGAGACTATAGCTTGTGACTATTTCTTGTCCACTATGCCGATAAAAGATTTACTTCCTGCTCTCAAAGGTATAGAGGTGCCAACAGAAGTGGCAAAAGTGGCCGCGGAACTGCCATATCGTGATTTTATCACGGTCGGTCTGCTGGTCAACAAAATGAAGATTAAGAACGAGACGAAGTTGCGAACATATGCCCAACGTGTGCCTGATACATGGATATACATACAGGAGAGAGATGTGAAGATAGGGCGTCTGCAGATATTTAATAACTGGTCTCCGTATTTGGTCAAGGATTACGAGCATACTATGTGGATAGGCTTGGAGTACTTCTGCACGGAGGGTGACGAATTGTGGAATATGCCCTCGGAGCAGTTTATTGAGATGGCAAAAGCTGAACTTGCAAAAATAGATATTATTGACGCAGCGGATGTATTGGATGCTTGCCATGTGAAGATACAGAAAGCCTACCCAGCTTACTATGGTTCTTATTATCAGTTAGATAGCGTTCGTAAATTCCTTGATACGATACCTAATTTATTTTGTCTCGGTCGCAATGGACAGCACCGCTATAATAATATGGACCACTCGATGATGACGGCTTTTGAAACTGTATCTGCAATCAAGAGCGGACAGATAGAGGACAAGTCCACTATATGGAATGTAAACACAGAAACAGAGTACCATGAAAGCAAATAAGACAATTATTATCCTTTGTTGCTGCGCATTAGCGCTTGTTTGGGGCATATTAGCCTCGAAGACATTCAACCCCAAGCCGGATTTAAACGGAGATAACTTTAATTACTATATTTATGCTTCGTCTTTAGCAACCGGCCATGGTTACAGTGATTTATCGAGTCCGGGCGCTCCTCCCACTACTACATTTCCACCGGGGTATCCGTTATTGATGACACCGCTGCGAGTCATCACTGATAGCGTGGTGGCACAAAAATGGATGAATGAGATATTTGTGCTTGCAGGTATTTTGCTCATTTTCTTTACATTACTGCGAGTGGGTATGCGTTGGGATGTCAGCCTTGTTGCTGCAGCAGCAGGTCTATTCAGTCCCCGTCTATGGCATTTCTCTACGATGATGATGAGCGAGGCATCGTTCTTCATGACATCCGCCTTTGTATTTTATGCATTAGCCCGCTATTTTACTGAAGAAAAGAAAGATACGCGTTGGTGGAGCGATGTGAAGCAGCCTTGGCTATGGGCCATGATTGTGGTTCTTGTACTTAATTATCATATCCGTACACAAGGATTGGCATTGGTGGCAGGTGTGGGATTGTTGCTATTATGCAAACTTCGCTGGGCGGCATTGGGAACAACAATAGTAGGTTTTATACTGGGCTGCCTGCCTTATATACTACGCAACAAACTACTTGCCCTCAACGGAAATCGCTATTTGGATTCCATTATGCTGAGCAATCCCTGGCAGCCGGATGCCGGTTCGCTGTCTTTTACAGAAGTAATTGAGCGCTTCTTTCAGACCCTTAAAATGTTGGTTTTCAATGCTATACCAAATACAATATTCCCGTATTTGAATGTCAATTGTGACCAACCGCAGTATAGTTTTTGGATCTATATCATTGGTATTCTGCTTTTGGCTATTATCATCATCGGCTTTTGGTCGACAGGACACTTACGCTGGGGATTAATAGGTTATCTGGCTGCTACATTGGGCTTGATTTCCATCTTCTCCACACCGAGCGGAAACCGATATATAACAACAATACTTCCCATACTGGCTGCAGGATTGATATGCGGTATATGGCAACTGGCGGAGTGGGGATTAACCAAACACAAACAATGGTTGTTTACAGGCTGTGCGTTCATTCTATGCCTTTTGTTTATCCCATCAAAAGCTGGATTAGAGGAAGAGATAAAGCAATCCAAACAGAAATATCCGATACCGTATGTGCAGTTTTTCAATATGGGTAAGCAATTGAAGAAGATTGCACCTGAAGGCACTGTGGTTTGCAGCCGCAAGCCGCAGATGTTCTGGATGGAGAGCAAGTTGCCGGGTGTGAACTACAAATATACGAAGGATGCAAAGGAACTGCTGCTTGATTTAGTGAACAAGCGCGTGGATTTTGTTGTGCTGGATGCACTTGGCTATAGTTCGACGTACTTGTATCTCTATCCGGCTATTCAGCAGTACCCGCAGTATTTCCCGGTTGCTGTAATTCGCTACGACAAACAGCCGCAGATGTATCTGTTGCAATTTGACCGCGAGCGGGCAGCGCGCGAATTAGCACAATAGATATGATGAAGAACTGGATACATATTCTCTTTGTAGCTCCTACCTCCAATTGGATGTTGCAATTATTCCGTTACGGCTTTGTGGGCGGTCTTGCTTTTGTGGTGGATTACGGCACGTTGTTCTGTTTGACGCAGTTTGCAGGAGTTCCGTATTTATGGTCAGCGGCGATTGCATTCATTTTGGGACTGGTGACCAATTATCTTATTAGTATCAGTTGGGTATTCTCCCACACAGGTAGAATGCATATATGGCAGGAATTTGCGGTATTTGCGGCAATTGGTGTAATCGGTTTGGCACTCAATGAAGGAATTATGTATGTAGGCACAGATATGCTGCAATTGCATTATATGGTGTCCAAACTTATTTCTACGGGTATTGTGTTCTTCTGGAATTTCTTCGCCCGTAAAGTCCTGGTATTCACTTGATATGAAAATTTAATACCATACAACATGAAAATATACAGAGCTAATATCCTTTATACCCCGACGCCGGGGAAGCTGGAAATCATCGAGCACGGCTATATCGTGGTGCGGTCGAACGGGCTTATCAAAGGCATCTATACCGAGTTGCCGGAGAATATGGACTGGCGCCGGCAGGTGATGGATTTCGGTGACAAACTGCTCATCCCTGCTTTCAATGATTTGCACGTTCATGCGCCGCAGTACCGTAATATGGGCTTGGCGCTGGATTTGGAATTACTGCCATGGCTCAATACCTATACCTTCCCGGAGGAGTCCAAATATGCGGAACCGGAATATGCCCGTCGCCTGTACAGACGTTTCGTGCATGAGCTATGGATGCAAGGCACGATGCGTAGTGCTGTCTTTGCAACGATTCATCCGGAGGCTACGCGTATTCTGGCTGACCTCTTCATTCAAGCCGGAATGGGTGCGTATGTAGGCCTGGTGGGTATGAACCGCAACAGTCCTGACACCTTGCGGAACACGACAGACGAAGTGTTGGCTGGCATGCGGATGCTCAAAGAGCATCTGGACGAGCATGGCAAGAACGGACTGGTGCAACCGATTATCACGCCGCGTTTTGTACCGTCCTGTTCAGAGAAAATGTTGCGTGCATTGGGAGAGTATGCAGCCGAGACCGGTTTGCCTGTGCAATCGCATCTATCTGAGAACCGCTCGGAGATAGATTGGGTGAAAGAACTCGAACCGGACTCCACCTGCTACGGTGATGCCTATAATAAATATGGGCTGTTTGGTCAGACGCCGACATTGATGGCGCATTGCTGTTTCACAGACGGCGAAGAACTCGAACTGATGAAGCGCAACGGAGTGTACGTAGTACACTGCCCGATGTCGAATAGCAATTTGTCGTCCGGCATGGCGCCTATTCGCAAGTTCCTTAATGAAGGAATCCATGTGGCGTTAGGTACCGATGTGTCGGCGGGCCACCATATGTCCATGTTGCGCGTGATGCAGTATGCGATACAAGTCAGCAAACTCAACTATGCGCAGACGCACGGCGAGATGCCGTTCCTCAGCTTGAGTGAAGTATTCTATTTGGCTACCAAAGGCGGCGGCTCGTTCTTCGGCAAAGTGGGTTCGTTTGAACCGGGCTATGAGTTCGACGCGTTGCTCATCGATGACAGTTATCTCAACTATGATAACTACACGCTTGAGCAGCGTCTGGAGCGCTATATCTATTTGGGAGACGATCGCGATATCAAACGTCGTTTCTGC
>ONGK01000023.1 GCA_900317345.1 uncultured Bacteroidales bacterium
AAACGCTTAGTTCCATCTTCACGATAGAGAATGCCGTTATTGTTCAGGAACCACAAGAACAACGTAGCCGCTATACGTTTGTTTCCATCTGAGAAAGAGTGATTCTTGGTAACCAAATAGAGCAACATTGCCGCTTTTTCCTCCACACTCGGATAGAGGTCCTTGCCTCCAAAGGTCTGATAAATCTGACCTATACTGCTTTTGAACGAATCATCTTTCTCGTTGCCGAACAACGTACTACCGCCGAACTTCTCACGCAATGCAGCAATCGTTTGCATAGCATTCTCGTACGTTGCATGGAAGCGCGCTTCGGGAGTGGTTTCTTTGACGGTCAGACGCTCGTAATCATAATTATCGAGCGTGTCCAGCGCGTACGTGTAATCTAAAACGACATCAAAAATGGCCTGAGTCTCATCCTCGCTCTCAACCGATTTGCTTTGCATCGTTCGCCCGACAATCTGAACCAACTGCCGCAAATCCGACAACTGCTCACGGCGTAGTTTTTCATTGATGGCATAGCCTTTGACGAGTGTACGCCACGTTGAGACTTGACCCGATACCCGACAGAGATGATCACATCGAGGTTGTAAAGCATTGTTTCTACCTCTTGTGAGAAGTTATCTCTACGACCATATTTCTTGGGTAGTGCAAATTTTGCACATACCAAGGATTCGTTCAATTCTCCTTCGGAGAAAATATTACGTATGTGCCGCCCGATAACTGTTCTGTCACGACCAAAGAGCTGAGCCATCTGGTCTTGGGTCAGCCACACGGTTTCATTCTCCATGCGCACATCAAGTTGTATCGTGTTATCTTCCGCACGATAGATGATGATCTCACCTCTATTGGCATTATGCACTCCGTCTATCTCTGCCATATCTCAGTATTACTTTTTTCGTTCTTACGCCTTTCCACACATTTTCCGCTGCAAATTTACAACAAATTTCTGACATATGCAAACAAAATTTTATTTTGTCTGCAAAATTATATACACAGCAGCACTGCTGCGATGAAAAACATGCCTATGATACTAATTGTATCCATTACCAAACTCATTACACTCTTTTCCATATTCGTACTAATTTTTTGACGTTAAACAACCTTGTTTTTCAATTTCGACGACAAAATTACTGCTTTAAACTCCCAAAACATGGGAGTGAACTCAAAAAAATGCAAAAATTCTTCTTAACTGCGTACGATTATTACATTTTCTTCCATTTTCCATCATTTTCCTTCATTCCACCACTCAGCATGCGTCTTTTTTTCAGCATGCGTCTTTTTTTCTCATTTCACCACTCAGCTTGCGTCTTTTTCCTCATTCCACCACCTCATTTTCCATCTTCTACCATGTACCAATTTTACCCCAAAATCTCACATTTTTGGTACATGCTATACTTGGTTACCATGTACCAATTTTTCCCTAAAAACAAGTATTTTTGGTACATGCTATACCTATGCAGCATGTGTCTTTTTTGTAAAAATTTTACACACTCTTCAAAAAAAGACGCAACCCTCATCCTCCGCGGGGAGAAAGTTTATACAATAGAAAGACGGATATTAGTCCGTTAGTTGGGGTGTTCATGTATTAGCATGTACCAATTTTGCCTAAAATTCAAGCATTTTTGGTACATGCTTAAGCATGTTCAGCCTGTTTATTGCGACAGCACATCGGCGGAGGTGCGCTCTATGCTGAACTATGCTGACCGGCTCAATGTGAGAGTATAATGGCGGATTTCCAGAGGTTATAACAAAAAATGCGGCCGAAGCCGCATTAGTTGTTGTTATAAGAACCTCAATTCGATTAGAACTTCATGGCAAGGCCGAGGCCGTTAGAGGATGCTTGGAGCGTCCAATAGGGGCGAGCAGAAGCGGTTTTGCAGACGACGTTATAGACATCTACGGACGAATGCATCTGCGAATAACCGACTGCAAGCATAGGAATACTGGCGATCTCCAGGACTAACGCTCCGGCACCAAGACACATGGCTGTGATGTAGAGCGGATTGCCGGTAGGAATGGCCTGACTGCCGCCTGTTTTCGCCGAATTGATGTACGCCACAGCGGTACCGATAGCAGCTACATCCATACCCAGACCGAGACCAAAGCAAACCCATCCTGCGTTGGACAGCTTCAGACCTTTGGCAAACTGGTCATATGCCTGCTGGCAGTTATGGCGTGCATACCAATCCAACATTTGGGTCTTTTTCATCACTTCGTTTGCGCCGTAGTAATAGGTGTTACCACTGCAAACCAATTGGTTAGCCTTTGCGGCTGCCGGCTGCTCCTGAGCCGTTGCTGCTACGGTCATCAGAGCCGCAGTCAGAATGATAAATAAGCGTTTCATCGTGTAAGTGTTTTGATTTCGACGGCAAAATTACTACTTTTTTTTTAATTGTGCAAATAAATGCACGATTTTTTTTCATAAACATTTGCGTATATGAAATTTATAGTACATTCGACCACCTCCCCCATAAATGGGGCCCCTTCGAATTTACGTTCGCACTAACGTGCAAACAACAATCTTTTGCCCCCAAACAACAAATTATACAAGCATATTTGTTTTTTTTGGTCAAAATCTTGCATATTTGATTATTTTGTCGTAAATTTGCAGCCGATTTTAACCTTAAATAGATAGAATAGATAGGTTCTGCGTATGATACATGTTGAATTGGATATGCTTCAAACGGCGGGCATCGGAGCGCTGGCTCTGGTGGTAGGTATGGTGCTGACGCGCCGTGTGGCTTTTCTTCAGAAGTTCTGTGTGCCCTCTCCGGTGAGCGGCGGTCTCATCTTCTCGCTGATTACGCTGGGGCTGTATACATGGGGCGGCATTGAAGTGTCGTTTGACGACACGCTGATGAAGATTTTCATGCTGGCATTCTTTACCTGTGTGGGTTTCCAGTGCGACCTGACGATGCTGAAGCACGGCGGCAAGCCGCTGATTATGATGTTGGTTCTGCTGGTGATTATGATTGTACTGCAAAACAGTATGGCGCTGGGCATCACGTGGCTGATGGGCACCGACCCATTGCTGGGCATCACGGCAGGCAGCGTGTCGATGACCGGCGGTCACGGCACGGCAGGCGGTTTTGCGGAAGTGCTGGAGAACATGGGTCTGAAAGGGGCAGACACGATAGGTATGGCGGCTGCTACGTTCGGTCTGATAGCCGGTTCGATGCTTGGCGGTCCGTTGGCAGATTTCATCATCCGGAGGAAGTTGAAGCAGGAGCAGATACAAGCTATGGACGATGAGATAGACCCTGCGATGGCGGGAATAGAGAGCGATGAGGCATCTCCGGCGGGTCGTGCACAGCGCGTGAGCACCAACGAGCAGGAGTTTCAGCAGTATGCGAAGGCGAGCTATTATATCCTGATGGTTATGGGCGGCGGTACGCTGCTGAGCTGGTTGTTCAACAAGTTAGGTGTTTCGTTTCCGTCATATTTCGGCGCGCTGATATTGGCTGCTATCGTGCGAAATGTGATGGGTGCTATTCGGTATAAGGAGAACGGCGAGCGAGTACGGGCAGACCGGCTGCTGGATATGGAGCGCATCGTCAGTGTGGGCAATATATGCCTATCCATGTTCATCGGTATGGCGATGGTTTCGCTGCAGCTATGGGAGTTGAAGCATCTGGCGCTTCCGCTGATTGTTATTCTGGTGTCGCAGGTGGTGCTGATGGCATTGTTTGTGTATTTCGTGGCGTTCCGCATGCTGGGCAGCAACTATAATGCAGCGGTTCTCTGCGCGGGTTTGTGCGGTTTCGGACTGGGCGCTACGCCGAATGCGATGGCGAACATGAGTGCGATATGCTACAAGTACCATTATGCCGCCAAGCCGTTCATCATTGTGCCTATCGTGGGTTCGATGTTCACGGACCTGATAAACACCGGGCTCATCACGCTCTTCTTGAGTCTTTTATCGAGGTTCTTCCTATAAACACAGAAAAAAAACGTACAAAAAATTGCATATGTCAATATTTTTCCGTACCTTTGCGGCGGAAATGAGTATTGTGCTGAATGGTTTTGGGTTGCTGGATTCGATATTGAAGTAAGGATGGTTAAGGGTTTAAGGGTTTAAGAGTTTAAGAAGTTTAAGAATTATAAATTTATACGATTATGTTTGACAAAATGATTAAAGGCGCGCTGCTGTTTGCAGCAGGCGCAGCAGTAGGAGCCGCGGGAGCGATGTGGCTTATGTCCGAATCAGGAAAAGAATTGCGCGAGGAGTTGCGCGATTTGGCTACGCAGGCTAAGGACAAGGTTCAGGAGTGCTGCGAGCAGATCAAAGAAGAAGTGGAGTCAGTAACCAAGCCTGCAGCTGAGGAACCGGCTGCCGAGGCATAAAGGAGGAAGAGTATGGAAAAGGAAAAGAAAGAGCTGGAGGAAGCCAAAGACCAGCTGGTGACGGATGTGGAGAACTTCGCCAAAGCGGAATATGAGCTTGCGCGTCTGTGGGCGGTGGAGAAAATGAGCAATGTGGTGGGTTCGCTGCTGCTGACAATCAGTCTTATCCTGGTGGCGTTCGCCGTGCTGGCGTTCTGCGCTGCAGCGGCGGTTATCGCATTATCGCAATGCGTGCCGGCATGGGCAGCGTGCCTGATAGTAGGTGCGTTCTATTTCATTCTCATCCCGCTGCTGTGCGCATGCCGTAAGGTGCTGTTTGTCAATCCTATCGTTCGTGCGATGAGCGGTCTGAAGAACGGCGAGGAGCTGAAATTCGAGACGCTTCGTGCGGAGGGTCGTGCAGCGGTGCAACGCGAGCGGATGAGCGGGCGTATACGGTTTGCGAAGGCGATGTATAGCTACTACACGAGTTTGGCGTCGTCCGCATGGGGTTTCATCAAGGGTCTATTCAGCAAGAAGAAGTAAGGCTATGAAACGACTGATTATGGCACTGGTATGTGCCGCAATGATGATGCCTATGGAATCAAAGACATTAGTGGCGTATTTCTCAGCCACAGGAACGACCAAAGCTGCTGCCGCCAAGCTGGCGAAAGAGCATAATGCCCAGTTATGGGAGATTGAACCGTCGGAGCCATACACAGCAGCGGACCTGGACTGGCGCGACGAGCAGTCGCGTTCGTCGAAAGAGATGAACGATGCAGAGGCTCGTCCGTCGATAAAACAATGCACGGATGTGACGCCTTATGACACGTTGTATGTGGGTTTCCCGATATGGTGGGGCATATGCCCACGCATCATCAACACATGGCTGGAGAACAACCTGGATCAGTTGGCAGGCAAGACGCTCATCCCGTTTGCGACGAGTGGTTCGAGCGGTATCGGCGAAGCGGAAGTATATCTGAAAAAGACCTATCCGTCTCTGAAATGGCAAAAAGGTCTTCTGCTGAACAAACGATAATTACGAATCGTTAAATAGTGTATGCTCATCAAAATCTATAGTGCATCGCCTGTAGGAATCGATGCTGTGCCTGTTACGATAGAAGTGCACTCGGTGCCAGGCTTTGATTTCACGTTGGTCGGATTGCCGGATGTGGCGGTGAAAGAATCGCATGAGCGCATCCTGGCAGCGTTAACTGTCAACGGCGTGGAGACGCTCAGGCGCTCGTTCACGATTAACATGGCGCCCGCGGATATCAAAAAGGAAGGTGCTGCGTTTGACTTGCCGTTGGCGATAGGAATGCTCGCCGGAGCGGAGAAACTGAGAACCAGAGATCTTGAACGCTATATGATTATGGGCGAGTTGTCTTTGGATGGCTCGCTGCAGCCCATACGAGGTGCTCTTCCTATCGCACTCTGTGCACGAAAAGCCGGTTTTAAAGGATTGATTCTTCCTGCCGCAAATGCCGACGAAGCTGCTGTGGTAGATGGGCTGGATGTGTATGGACTCAATAATCTTATGGAAGTGGTGCACTTCTTCAACGGAGAGCCGAAAGATGAATTGAATCCGGAGGATACCTTCGAACCGGTGCACATAGACACGCAGGCTCTGTTTGATGAGTTGGCATTCCCTTCGGATTTGGATTTCGCCGATGTGCGCGGACAATTCAAAGTGCGACGAGCAGTGGAGATTGCTGCTGCAGGCGGACATAACATGCTTATGGTTGGTCCTCCCGGAGCCGGTAAATCGATGATAGCCAAGCGTATCCCGTCTATCTTACCACCACTCACATTGGAAGAAGCGCTGGAGACCACGAAGATTCATTCCGTTGCCGGATTGACGAACAAGCGCAAAGGAGCTACCGGTGCGCTCATTGTGCAACGTCCCTTCCGTAGTCCACATCATACGATTACTGATGTGGCACTCGTAGGCGGAGGTACGAATCCGCATCCGGGAGAGATATCTCTGGCGCATAATGGTGTGCTCTTTCTGGATGAGCTTCCGGAATACAAACGCTCTGCATTGGAAGTGCTGCGTCAACCGCTGGAAGACCGCCACATAACGGTAGCGCGTACTAAGGAGACCGTCGATTACCCGGCATCATTCATGCTCGTGGCAGCGATGAACCCATGCCCTTGTGGGCATTATGGAGAGAATAATCCTGCCCATCCATGTACCTGTACGCCAGGACAGATTCATCGCTATATGGGCAAGATTAGCGGACCGCTGCTGGATAGAATAGATATCCAGTGCGATATTGAAGCTGTGCCGTACGAACAACTGAGAACTATCCAACCAGGCGAGAGTTCTGCCGTCATGCGGGAACGCGTGCTAAAAGCCAGAACCATTCAGAATGAGCGCTTTAAGAATAGCCGTCTCGTGCATTGCAATGCGATGATGAATGCTAAGATGGTCCGGCAGTATTGCGCGTTGGACGAAGAATGCGACAAATTGTTCGAAGTCACGATGACCAAATTAGGTCTTAGCGCCCGCGCGTACGATCGTATATTAAAGGTAGCGCGCACCATCGCAGACATTGACGGCTCGGAGAATATACACAAGCAGCACTTACTCGAAGCAATCTCCTATCGTTCCCTTGATAGAAGCACCTGGGGCTCGTGATTCATACTATGTATGGGTGAGAAACGGAGGTGTGGGTGAGATGAAATGCATCATCTCGCCCGTGGTGGGATGTGGGAAGGTGAGTTCGGCGGCATGGAGGCAGAGGCGTTCGGCGGGTTTGCCTCCGTAGAGGCGGTCGCCGACGATAGGTGCATCGAGGCCGAGTGGGTGCGCGGCATGGACGCGGAGCTGGTGGGTGCGTCCGGTGAGGGGGAAGAAATCCACGAGGATAGAGCCGTCCGCCCGACGCTCGCGGATGAGAAAACGGGTGAGGGCAGGCTTGCCATGCTCCATATGGACCATCTGTCTGGGACGGTCGTAGGGGTTGGGGAGGAGAGGCAGGTCTATGAGAGTTGCTGATTGAAGATTGGAGATTGAAGATTGAGGATTGGGAGAGAGGAGGGCGGAGTAGCGCTTGAGGATATCGCGGCGCTGGAAGGTAGATTGGAGGAGTGTATACGCCTCAGGCGTCTTGGCGATGACAAGGAGACCGGAGGTGTCCTGGTCCAAGCGGTGGGCGGCACGGAGGAAAGAGTCCGGGCGTTGGTCCGCCAGGAGAGATTCGACAGAGGGTTCGTCACTCTTACCGGGTACAGAGAGGAGTCCGGCAGGCTTATCGACGACGAGGAGTGCATCGTCCTCATAGAGGATAACGAGCCGTTGGCAGAGGTCGGCGAGCCGGCGCTGGTCGGGGGTAGGGGTGAGGTCGAGGCCCCGGAGCATATGGCGTAGGATAGGAACACAACGGCCAGAGCAGGGTTGATAGAAGATACCTTCCCGTCGCACCTCGGTACGCGAGGGTGCTCCGATCCAGAACTCCGCCATGGCGAGCGGTTGGAGGCCATGGGAGAAAGCATACTGGAGGAGCTTGGGGGCGCAGCAGTCGCCGGAGCCGGCCGGCGGGGTGGGGTCATGGTTAATGGTTAAGGGTGAATGGTTAGGTGTTTTGTGGAACCAGGCGGAGGGGGAGAGGATGGGTTTTTCGTGTTGGAAGATATCCAGGAGGTTCTTGGTTTCGCCGAGGGCATTGGTGAAACGATAGTTAGCAAAAAGGAGGCGCTGGAGGCGTTGGGAGTCCGTCTTATCGGTACCTACAGGCGGGTTGGGCATGTCATAGACCGGCGGAACGAAGCCGTCATGGAAATAAGAGCCATCGAGCTTGGCGGAGAAAGCGCAGAGAGGTGGGCAGTCGGGGTTGGAGCAGACGAGGACGCCGAACATCTTACCCTGGCGATGGAGCTCGCTATCGGGGTGCGCGGCCATATAGGCATGGACGCGTCGGGTGAGGTCAGCTGCGGCTGCCTGCGCGAGCGGGTGCGGTGGAAGGGCGAAGGGGGAGATCATGGGTATTTGGCGGTTTTTGCGTGCAAAATTAGTGAAAAATTTGCATATATGCAAGAATTTTTGTAATTTTGTGCCCGAAAACGAGATTTACAAAGAATGGAGATAGGGACGCTGCTGGAGTATACGGATAGGGCACAATTGCGGGCATGGCTGGAAGAACACCATGCGAGCGAGAAAGAATGCTGGGTGACGATGCATAAGTCCACAGCAGTCCGTACAGATTGCATGCGGTACGTGGAGGTGGTGGAAGAGGCACTGTGCTTCGGATGGATAGACAGCACGATGAAACGATTGCCGGACGGTCGGCTTGCGCAGCGTATATCTCCCCGGCGGAAGAACAGCCATTGGACGGAACTGAACAGGAAGCGGTGCAAGGAGTTGGCGGCAAAAGGGTTGATGACCGCGGCCGGGAGGAAGGCGATGGGGAGAGAGAAGGAGGACCGAAAAACGAAATAGTATGAAAGGAAATCTTAGTTCGGAAATTTCGCTGAACCGCGTGTCGAAGCGGTTGTATTGCCCGGATGATGTATTCGAGCTGAGTAGAGTGACTCGATTGGAGTTGCTGCGGACCACAGTGTATGAGACAGCGCGGCAAGGGAGCCGAGTCGTAGCACAGCACATAGCTGAGCAGATACGTGAGCGGCAGGCGCAGGGGAAACGATTCGTGATGTCGATAGCTCCGGGTAGGTCCACACGTGACCTATGCGCAGAGCTGGTACGAATGCACCGCGAGGAGGGGTTGAGTTTCAGAGAGGTGGTGTTCTTCGACCTATATGAGTACTACCCTCTGACAGACGACAAGAGCGGGAACCATGCGCAGTTGCGTCACCGGCTGCTGGACCATGTGGACATCCGTCCGGAGAACATACACAGCATCCCATGGAACCTGAAGAAAGATGAGATATTAGCGTTCTGCCGCGACTACGAGCAGTCAATAGCGGAGGCAGGGGGTATAGACTTCATCCTGGCAGGCATCGGGCGGTGCGGCAACATCGCATTCAACGAGCCGGGTTCGTCATTCAACTCCGGCACACGGCTGGTGCTATTAGATAACAACTCGAAAGAGGACTCGAAGAACATATTCGGTTCGATAGAGCTGGTGCCGGTGAGCGCCGTGACGATGGGTATCGACACGATACTACAGGCCGGAGAGATAATGCTGGTGGCTTGGGGCGAGCATAAATCGCAGATACTGCGCGAGGCGATAGAGAAACGGTATGACTCATCCTGCCCTGCATCCGCGCTTCAGCGGCACAAGAACGCGCAGGTGGTGGCCGACCTGAGTGCAGCGGCGTGCCTGACGCGCATCGCGACACCCTGGGTGGTGACGAACTGCGAATGGGACGACCGGTTGATACGTCGCGCGGTGGTATGGCTATCGCAGCAGACGGGGAAATCGATACTGAAGCTGACGAACAAAGATTATAACGACTACGGGCTGAGCGCCCTGATAACACGGTTCATATCGGCGTACAACTGCAACATCAAGGTATTCAACGACCTGCAGCATACCATCACCGGTTGGCCCGGGGGCAAGCCGAATGCGGATGACACGAACCGTCCGGAACGCGCCAAGCCCTATCCGAAAGATATCCTTATCTTCTCGCCTCACCCCGACGACGACGTGATATCGATGGGCGGTACGTTCGCTCGGCTTATCAAACAAGGGCATAACGTACACGTGGCGTACGAGACGAGCGGTTGCATCGCGGTATGCGACGACGAGGTGGTACGATTCCTGGATTTCCTGAAGGGCTTTGACGAAGAAGGTGCGCTGCGTGCGCGTCATGACGAATGTCGGCGTATGCTGCACGAGAAGACAGGTGACGAGGACACACGCGAGATACTGGACCTGAAAGCGCTGATCCGTCGCGGCGAGGCGACGGCGGCATGCCGGCATATGGGGTTGCCGACCGACCATATACATTTTCTGAACCTGCCGTTCTACGAGACAGGAACGATAAAGAAAGGTCCTCTGACGGAGGCGGACTGCCGCATCGTACGTAAGCTGCTGGAGGAGATACGTCCGCATGAGATGTTCGTGGCAGGCGACCTGGCTGACCCGCACGGAACGCACCGCGTATGCCTGGATGCGGTGCTGGCGGCGCTGGATGAGTTGCGGCATACGGAGGCCTGGGATGAATGGCTGAAAGACTGCCGTATATGGATGTACCGCGGGGCATGGATGGAATGGGAGGTGGACCTGATAGAGATGGCCGTGCCGATGTCGCCAGAGGAGCTGCGATTCAAGCGGAACACGATACTGAAGCACCAGAGCCAGATGGAGTCGGCGCCGTTTATGGGTAATGACGAGCGGCTGTTCTGGCAGCGGGCGGAGGACCGGAACCATGCGACGGCGGAGCTGTATGCGCAGTTGGGATTGGCGAATTATGAGGCCATTGAGGCGTTTGTGCAGTATAGAATGGAATGAAGATATGAAAAGAAAGATTTTGACACGAGTGAATGTTATTCTCGGGGCAGTGAGTATGGTGCTGGCGGGATGCCATAGCGGCAAGAAAGCGGCACAGAATACCCCTCCTCGTCCGATGCTGAAGTACGGCGTGCCGACGGAAGTGAGGGCGATGTACGGTGTGCCTGCCGACGTGCTGGCACCGGTGGACTCGACGGCAGCGCCGAAGGATACAGTGGCAGTTCCGGAAGAGAAGCCGGCACGGCCGAGAGACCGTGAGATACTGGTGAAATACGGCGTGCCGGGTTCATTCAACCAATGAGACTACGACTGAAAACAGCGCTGTGGCTGGAGCGTCTGAGGCGGCGAAACCTGAAAGAGCTGCACCCTTTGCGTCAGCTATTCTGGGAGTCGACGCTTCGCTGCAATGTGCATTGCTTGCATTGCGGCAGCGACTGCTTGTCATCCATCGAGACGCCCGACATGCCTGCCGCCGATTTCCTGCGTGTGATAGACACGGAGGTGACGCCGCACGTGAACCCCGGCAGCGTGATGGTCGTGATTTCGGGCGGCGAGCCGCTGATGCGCAAGGACCTGGCGGAGGTAGGGCGTGCGCTGAAAGAGCGCGGTTATCCATGGGGCATGGTGACGAACGGATTGGCGCTGACGGAGGCTAAGTTCCGCGAACTGCGCGAGGCGGGTCTGCGGTCGATAACGGTCTCTTGCGACGGATTGGAACAAGACCATATATGGCTTCGTCAGCATCCGCTGGCTTTCGAGGGCGCGACGCGTGCCATCCGGTTGATAGCTGCTGACCGGAGCGAGCCGGCGCTGGCATGGGATGTGGTGACATGCGTGAACCAGCGGTCGATAGGCCATCTGGCGGAGATACGCGACATGCTATGGGGTCTGGGTGTACGCGATTGGCGTGTATTCGGCATCGACCCGATGGGTAGGGCGGCCGAGAACGAGGAACTCATCCTAACGGATGAGCAGTTCAGAGAGCTGATGGAATTCATAGCGAGCGAGCGCGAGGCAGGTCGGCATGTGTCGTATTCGTGCGAGGGCTATCTGGGCACCTATGAAGGGCGTGTGCGGGACCATTTATACCAATGCGCGGCAGGCATCAGCGTGGCGTCTATCCTGATTGACGGCTCGATATCGGCCTGCACGTCCATCCGCGGCAAATACTACCAAGGAAACATATACAAGGACTCATTCTGGGAGGTATGGGAGCATGGGTTCAAGCCGTACCGCGACCGGAGCTGGATGCGGGCGACGGAGCCGTGCAAAGACTGCAAGGCGTTCGCGTTCTGCGAGGGCAACGGGATGCATCTTCGTCGCGAAGACGGGAGCCTCATGCTATGCCATCTGCATCGGTTAGGGCAGACGGAATAGGTGCGTTAGCACTTACGTAAAATCTTAAAAATCGTGCATTTTGCAAACTTGATTTAGCAACACTCTTTAGAGTGGTGCTTAATAATCGTGTACTTTTTCGTAAATAATGCTATTGCGGGGTTGATAAAAAAGCAGTAATTTTGCACTCGATAAAGAATGCGCCTATTTGGTGCACAAAAACGTAACAAAATTAATAAAAATCTTAATATGAGTAAATTTTTACAACGTGTATTAGTCTTGTTTGGCCTTGGCTTTGGCCTTGGCATTGGTGCTGTGCATGCACAGTACCAGGTGACGAATGCCAATTTCGAGGACTGGTCTGCTGCCGCATTTGACGGTCAACCGCAGGCACAAGGTTGGCATGCGTCGAATGTGGAGCAGGTGGGTATGAAATTTAACTTCGCCCACAAGGAGACGGGCCGCAACGGCGGTTATTGTATGATGGTTCAGGACCAGGAGGTAGGCGCGATGGGTATAACGGAGACGAGTCCGGGCTATTTCTCCATCGGTCAACCTTGGGCCTATCTGCCGAGCATTACGGCCATCAACCAGGCGACGGCGGGAACATCGGGTGGTCAGCGTTGGACGCACCGTCCGGACTCGATGTCGGTATGGATTAAGCGAACGGGCAACAACACGGACAAGGAAGATTTCTATCTGCTGTACTACGCCTGGGTGAAAGAGGCGAAGGGTACATCGTACAAGGGCAAGAACGGAAGCTGTACATCCCACTCGGAGACGAACGAGGAATCGGATGTGCGCATCGCGATGAACGGCAACGAGTGTAACACCAGTGTAGCGGGCGAGCAGGTGTGCGAAGGTATGTGGCGCGAGCGGAAGACATACAGCAACTGGACGAACATCAAGGTGCCGATTTACTACTTCAACGACAACGCACCGGTGTATATGAACATTATCTTCTCGGCGTCCAACTATCCTAACTTCCGCGCGAACAGCGGTCTGTATGTGGGTAACTCGCTGTACGTGGACGACGTGCAGATGATTTATTCATCGAAAATCCAGACGCTGCGCATCGACGGCAAGGAATGGAAAGGTTTCGACCCGAACAGCAGTCTGCCTCAGGAATACTCATTGCCGGAAGGAACGACAACTCTGCCGACGATAGAGGCATACCGCGGTGCGGGTTCTCTGACGAACGCGAAAGGGACGACCAAGTCGTTCCCGGGCCGCAAGCTGAGCGGCAGCGAGATAACGATGAGCGGCGGCGCTGTGAACGGCGCTCCGGTGACCATCACGGTTCGCGCAGAGGACGGCTCCTCCACGACGACCTATAAGATTGTATTCGTGACGGCGAAGAGCAGCAACGCGAAGCTGGCGAACATCTCCTATACCTATACTGACAAGGACGACCAGCAGCATACGGAGAACATAGCGAACTTCAACCCGAGCACGAGTTCGTTCTCGGTGGAGCTGCCCTACGGTGCCAAAGGTATACCGACTGTTTCGTATGAGAAGCAGGATACTGCGCAGACGGTAAACGTAACCCAGCCTACTTCGCTCACTGGTAATGCAACGCTGCTTGTCACGGCGGCCAATGGAACCAGCAAGATGACCTACCGCGTGAATTTTACGGTAGGCCAGTTGGCGGATAATACGTTGGCGGATATCAAGGTAAACGGCAAGTCCATTCCGGGCTTCACGCCTTCGCAGGCGGTGTACAAAGTGTCGCTGCCTGTCGGCACGCAGAGCCTGACGGTTCAGCCCGTTTCGGCGTATAGCCCCGGCGAGCAAACGATAGCCATTACGCCTAACCCTCTGCCGACAGGTGAGGCTATCAACGGTTCGACAGTACAAGTGGCTGTCACCACGCCTGGCAACACGATAGCCAAAGTATATAAGCTGAACCTGAAGCTCGAGGCATCATCGTACTCCTATCTTCAGGACTTGAAGGTGACCGACGGGAGCTACGAATACCTGACGGATTTCGATCCGCAGCAGACGACGTATTACTTCAGTCTGCCGATGGGCACGACCACGCTGCCGGCCATCAGCTGGACAGCGGGCGACGAATACCAGACGATAACGAAGAGCGACCTGGGTGCAGGAGTGGTAGACGGAACGGTGCGCGTGACGGTAACGGCGGGTAACGGCGACCAGACGGTATATAAGCTGGTGTTCACGACAATGAAATCGGACTGCGACACGCTGAAGGGTATTACCATCGGCGGCGTGGCACTGCCGGATTTCAGTGCGCGAGTGCTATCGTACACCTATGCTCTGCCTATCGGCACGATGGTGCTGCCGGAGATTGTTGCGGTGCCGGGCGACGAATACCAGACGATTAACGTGACGCCCGGCGGCGTGAACGGCAAGACCCGTATCACGGTGACGGCGGGCGACGGAAGCACATCTGTTTATCAGATTACGTTCTCGGTAGAGACCTACAGCGTGAACACGCTGGAAGGCATATATCTGAACGGCGTAATGATAGAGGGCTTTGCTCCGGAGACGGACGAATACTGGGTGAACCTGCCTCAGGGCACGACGGTGCTGCCGGTGGTGACCTATCAATTGAAGAACGAGCAGCTGCAGAGCGCGACGGTTCGTGGTTTGACGGGCCTGAACGGCGACTACAAGATTACGGTTCGTCCTCAGAGCGGTGCGAGCCGGACGTATGTGCTGCATTTCAGCGTAGCGACCTCGAGCAACACGAATCTGGCGATGATTTATCTGGACGGCACGCCGATAGCCGGTTTCGATGCCGACACGCTGCATTATATCGACTCGCTGCCGGAAGGCGTGAGCACGATTCCACAAGTGACGTTTACGAAGGCGGAGGCCTCGCAACGTGTGCTGAGTGTGCTCTCAGGCAAGACCCAGACAATCACCGTCACCGCAGAAAGCGGCGCGAAGAAGACGTATGTGATTGATTTCATTGTGAGCGCTTCCCGCAACGCTTATCTCGAGATGATCTATCTCGTGTATGACGACACGATTGAGCTGCCGGGCTTCGAGAAAGACACGCTGGAGGGCTATGTAGTTCCGCTGACGGGCGACCGCTGCCCGGGCATCGCGGTGGACAAAGCTCCGGGCCAGCAGGTGACTATTACGGCTCCGTATGGTGCCGGCATGGCGAGAATTATGGTGACGCCGGAGACGGGAAGCGCGAACGAATATAAGATTGAATTCACGAAAGTAGCTCCTCAGACGGTTCAGCTGACCGACATTCGGGTTGACGGAACGTCTATCGCTAACTTCGAGCCGACCACGATGCATTATTTCGCGACCTACAGCAACAGCCTGCCGACCGTGACGGGTGTGAGTCATCCGGGTCAGACGGTACACGTGCTATGGAAAGACTCGATAGCATGGCTTCATGTGTCGGACACTCTGGGCGCAAAGGCGGCATATAGCGTGACGTTCAGCCGTGTGACGTCCGGCAACCATGCGCTGCAGGGCATTTATGCAGATAGCGTGCTTATCGCCGGCTTTAACGCAGAGACGCTGAATTATGACTATGAGCTTGCGCCGGGCAGCGCTTATCCGCAGCTCACGTATGCGACGGGCCAGGAGGCACAAGTGGTGTTCTTCGGTCAGTTGGCTCCGGGCAAATGGGGTATTACTGTTCTCGCGGAGAACGGGACGAAAGCCACTTATACGGTGCGATATACCATTCGCAAATACAGCGATGCTACGCTGAAAGACCTCATCGTGGAGGGGTATAGCCTGACGTACGATTCGGCGGTGACTACCTATGGTCCGTATGATATCCAAGACGGCGTGGTTCTGCCGACGGTAACGGCCGTGACCAAAGCCGGTCAGTCCGTCATCTTATACAACGAGAACGACTCGATACAAAAAGTGCAGGTAATGGCCGAGAGCGGCGCAGAGAGCACGTATACCATCCATTACCACCGCGTGAAGAACCACATCGTACATCTGGATAACATCCTGATTGACGGCAGTCCTCTGCTCGGTTTCCATCCGGACACGCTGCACTATACAGTGCTGCTGCCTCGCGATGCGAAAACAGTGCCGAACGTGAACGCTGTGCCGCTGCTGGAGAACCAAACGGTGACCACCTATTTCTCGAGCGTGAACGGCACGACCCGCATCCATGTGGAGGCGCAGGACGGCTCGGTGGGCGAGTATACGATTGACTTCCCGCTGGACAAATCGGACAACACGCTGCTGAAGAAACTCGTCATCAACAGCGAGGTGAAAGATGTGAACGTGACCGAATACACATTCGACGTGCCTTTCGGCCAGGTAGATCCGTACGACGTGAAATACGAGGCTGAGGACGGTCAGTTGGTTCGCTTCATCGATGCTCCGCTGAGCGGCACGACGAAGATAATCGTGACCAACGAGAAAGGCAATAACAGCCGCACCTACACCATTAATTACGTGATGGCAGTGCCGCAGGGCGAGAACAAAGTGAAGAGCGTGGCCTACAGTTATGTTAACGCTGCTGACGAAGTGGTCAATGGCGAACTGCAACCGGTAGCCGGTGAGAATACCATCAACCTGCCCTTCGGCGCCAAGAGTTTCGAGGTGACGAGCGTAGAGAAGAACTATCCGGAGCAGACGATTTATTTCTACAACGGCGGTATTCGCCGTGGTGCGACCATCATCGCTACCTCGAACCGCAGCGGCGAGGACGACGTGAACTATACCATCACGCCGAGAATGCCTGAGTTCGAGACGGCCGGCAAGCTGAAGACGCTGAAGTTCAAGGGTAACCCTGTGCCGAAATGGCGTTCGGACGTGTATAACTACATGATTAACGTAACCGCTCCACCAACGGCTGCGGACTTCACCTACGAGACGTACGAAGCGGGCAAGAGCGTCACGAAATCGTCTATCGATGCGAAGAAGAAACAAATCACGATTACTGTTGATGACGGCGAGACATATAGTGTTTGCTGGTACTACACGAACTATGAGCAACTGTTAGATTTCTCGGGCGACTGGGTAAAGGCTGCGGAAGGAAACGGATATAAACCAAGCTCCTTATGGAAAGTGCCGGCAGACTACACCGCAGGTTACAACTGGAGTATCTTGGGTATTGAATTTACCTATTCTACCGGAAAAGAGGTGACACCGGCCGGAACGAACGGCGCTATCCTCTCTACGTTGCGTGGCGCTCCATTGAACTGCTCTGTAGCCGGTCAAATGACGCTTGGAGAAATGACGCTTGCTCTCGGTAGTACAGGTAATACATCGTCTTCTGTTTCGAAGGGGGCAACAGTAGGAGCAAACTTTAAGAATACTCCTGAAGCGCTTGCTTTTGATGCCAAGCCTATGTCCACTACCAATATCACCAATTGGAAGATGTGGCTGACCATATCCGATGGCAGTAACTATAGAGAAAGCAACTATACCGGCGATTTCTCTGCGTTGAATAACTGGCAAGCGGTATCTGTGCCCATTAGTTATTCCGGTGTTACGAACGCGGTTTCAAAGGTTAATATATTGCTTTCCTCTTGTGATCAGGAGAATTCATCCAAGTTCAATGGAACGAAGATTTATGAATCCAGTGTGATGTATGATAACATTCACTTCGTTTATAACTCGGAGTTGACGGCAGTCAAGGTGAACGGCAAGTCCACCGTGAAGGATGGCAACACATTCACCGACACGCTGGCAGCTGACGAAGTGATTGTGGGCATTCCGGCATTGAAATTTACCGGCGCTGTGCATGACCAGACGCAAACCATCGAATGGCTGAACAACGGCGAATGGCTGAACGGCGAACTGAAGGCGAGAGTGGTGAACTACGGCGAGAACTCGAAAGATAGCACCATTTACACGGTGGTGCTGAAGCGTACGCCGGAGACCTCCACTAACTTCACGGCTGCCTTTGGCACCTACACGGCTACGCACATCAACGACACGATCGTTGTTAACCTGCCGTACGGCATTAAACAGATGCCGGACCTCACCATTACTCCGAACAGCACGCATCAGATTGTGACGATGAGCAAGAAAGGCAACGCAGTGACGGTACATGTGACGGCAGAGAACGGCGCTGACAGCACGGCGGTGTTCTTCTTCAAGGAGATGAAATCGAACAATATTGAGTTTGAGAGCGCATTGACCGCCGAGGACAAGAAAGGCGCAAATGTGCCGGTAGAGACGATAGATGCGGGCGCTAAGCTATTCCGCGTGGTGGCAGACGAGATGCCGATTATATCATACAGCAAATCACAAGGCCAGCTCGTGGATATTACCTATAGCATAGATTCTACGGTGCTGAACGTGACTGCTCAGGACGGCCTGACGACGGCGATTTATACCATCCGCCGCGAGGACCCGAACGTGGCCACCTCCGGTCAGATTAAGGAGTTCAAGAAGAATGGCGCAGAGTGGGGTGCTATCGGCGGCAGCAACTATACTACCACCGAGGCCAAACCGGAAGGTATCATCACCTTTGAGCGCAAAGACGCCAAAGACTCAATCGTATATATTCAGGCGCCAGATAAACAGGAATGGCAGGTCTATGGCTCAGCAAACCACACCTATGTGCTCAACTATCCTACGGCTCTGTCCAACAATGCCAAACTGGCTACTATCCTGGTTAACGGCACTCCGTACAGCGAGTATAGCACCATGGAAACCGAATATACGATCGACTCGGACACGATGCTCATCCTCAATGCCGTGGCCGCAGAACTGGAGCAGCGCATCGTGACCACTCAGGTCCCGCAAAACGGTGCCTCGGTGGCATATACGACAAAGGTCACCGCGGCAAACGACACGACGGAAACAGAATATCATATCACCGTGAGCCAGCCCAAGGGCACGACTTCCGTGCTCGCAGGCATTATGCTCGATAGCGTTGCGATTACCGGTTTTGACCCCAATACACACGATTATACGGTTGAGCTGCCGCTGCCGTCCGATGGCATCAAGCGTGAATTGCCGAAGATGCCATCCGTCACCTATATTGCCGGCGATAAGGGCCAGACCATTTCTGTTGAACCCGGAGCGATAGGCGTGCCCACGACCATCGAGGTGCTGAGCGAGGACGGCCTAAGTTTTACTCCGTACACCGTGACGGTCAACTCGGCTCTGAGCCACTGCTCGGACCTCACCGGTATTACGGTCAACGGTCAGGAGATTGATAACTTCGAGTCCGGACGCCACTTCTACTCCGTAGAGCTCAACTCGGATGAGATTAACGTGGGCTGCACGTCCGATGACCGCTTCCAGACCGTCGACACGATTGTCAAGGAAGTGGTGGCAGGTCACAGATATCAATATACGCTCCGCGTACACGCCGAGGACGGCACAAGTTCTGACTACCTGGTAGAGGTATACAAGGAGATGCTTTCGACCGATGCTCAGCTGGCGAATATTACGCTCAACGGACTGAACTTCGAGGACTTCATGCGCGATATCAATAACCGGAAGTTCGACCCGGGCCACAATACATATGACATTAATCTGCCGTCAGGCACGACTGTTCTGCCCGAAGTGAACGCACAGCTTAAGATGGAAGGCCAGGCGGTAGAAATCCTCTCCGCTAAAGACACGATTAAGCTGCACGTGACGGCTGTGGACGGAGTTACGCATAACACCTATCTGCTGTGCTTCGCACGACCGAAGTCCAAAAACGCCAACCTGAGCATGATTTTCCTGAACGGCGACAGCCTGCAGGGCTTCGACAAGAACTACTATTTCTATCAAGTGAACCTGCCGGAAGGCGTACACAACATGCCAGAGGTAGTAGGCCAGAAGGACGAAGCGGCGCAGACGCTTGACGAACCGGAGGTAGACCAGACGAAGCTGCAAGTAACGCTCCGTGTGCACGCCGAGGACCCGGATATACAAGAGAACGCATACGTGGTGGTATTCCATATCACTCAGTCTGAAGCAGATACGCTGGCGAACATCTTTGAGGATGGCCAGCCGATGCCAGAATTCGGACCGCGAACGATGTATTACACCAAGTCCCTGCCCGTCGGCACGACCGCCTTCCCGGATATCAGCTGGCAAGAGGTGAACGACCTGCAGACCATTACAATGGATACTGTTGAGTACACCGCCAACACACTCATCCGCCAGATCCATGTGACGGCCGAGAGCGGGAAGAAGAATGTATACACGGTTTCGTATACCATCGAGAAATCGGATGTGGACACGCTTCAGATGATTTTTATCAACCAGAAGCAGCTCCCCGATTTCAAGGCGACGACCACCGAGTACTTCTATCAGCTCACCTCCGCGGAGGCTACCGCCCTCGATGGAGCGCTGCCTGAGGTCGACTTCATTCAGGGCGACGAATACCAAGAGGTGATGATTTCCCAGGCTCCGGATTCGCTCAGCGGAAAGTCGCTTGGATATAAATCGCTCATCACCGTGCGCGCGGCTACAGGACAGATGAATATCTATTATATCCACTATCCCGTGCAGCCATCCAATGATGCTACGCTGAGTATGATTAACGTGGGCGGCAAGCCGCTCAGCAACTACGATGCAGAGCGCTTCAACTACAAGCTGGAGATAGAGACCGAGGCATCCGTGCCGGTAGTTTCTGTTATCAAGAAAGAGGAAGCGCAGGTGTACGAGATTCGCGTGCTGGACGATATTGTGCAAGTTGTGGTATGGGCGGAGTCCCAGATTGATAGCGCAGTTTATACACTCGCCTTCGAGCGCCTCAAATCGAAGGTAACCATCCTGCGCGATATTATTCTGCGCGATGCGGAAGGCAAACCATTCCCGACATCGGAATTCCCGTTCCGCCAGGATGTGTACTCGTATGTGGTCAATCTCGACTATAGCGGCGATATACCTGTCGAGGACCAGCTGCCGCAGATAGAGATCGTCAAGTATGACGAGGAACAAACCATCGACACCACGCTGCATATGCTGCCGAACGGAGATATCCAACTCGAATTGACCGTCACCGCGCCGAACGAAGAGGACCAGGCTATCTATGCCATCCACTTCAAGTTCCGCAAACCGTCAGATGCATTGCTCGCGATGCTGTCGGTCAATGGTGAAGAGCTGCCCGACTTCCGTCCGACCAAGACTGAGTATGTGTATGCTCATCCATATGGCACAGATCCGTCGGATTACTTCGACGAGGATGCGGTGACCTATGTGCTGAGTGACTCGCTGGCTACGGACTCTGCGTATGTGGATGAATTCGGCGTGATCAATGTGGTTATCACCGCGCAGGATGCCCATACGTCCACCACCTATCGCATCATCCAAACCACGGCGGAGGACGGAGATAATGCCCTCGCATGGATTTCCGTGGACGGAGAGGTACTCAAGGACTTCGACCCGGAGGTGACTTTCTACACCTATTATGTATTCGCATCCGACATGCCGACTATCGATGCTGAGGCTCGCTCTGAGAATGCGGAGATTGACCTCGGTCTCGTGGCTGCGGGCGACACCTGTGTGGTTACCTGTACCGCTGCCGATGGTACGGATAGATATTACTACGTCTATTTCGCCATCACCGAGATTAATCCGGGTAAAGAGGCTTCCGGTCATGATGTGCTCATCAAGCGCGTGCCCGGTGCGGCGCAGATATTTATCGCCACGATCCGCAACGGTGTGGACTTCGCCCTTTATGACCAGAACGGACATCTGGCGTACTATAAGGCGACCATCAAATCCGCAGACCCAAATAACGTAGAGGTCTATCAGGATTCCGATGCGCAAGATATCCTCAACGATATCGACGGGTACGACGACGGACTGCTGGTAGATATACAACTTGGACAGCCGTATTTCTACGTCTTCTTCTCAGCCGGCAAGAAGATATCCTCCGGACGTATCCTCGCCCTCTAAGGCCAAAGGCTACGGCCGATGCCAAACGAAAAAGGGCACCCGACGGGTGCTCTTTTTTGTATGCATAGGTATGCGCCGAGCGCGGAGAATGAACGAAAGGAGAGGCTATCGCGGGTCGAGTTGGGGCATGATGACCGCCCGTGTCTGGCTACGGATAATGCCGTATGGGTTGATGGCATAGGCGTGCACATACAGCGTTTGGTCATAGCGCACGGGCAGCACATAGCGGAAGGTGTCGTACCGCTCAATGGGCGTCTGCAGCTCATCCGACAGCTCTACCGGGTAATAGGTGTAATCATTGATGCAAAAGCCGTATTCCTGCAATGCAGGCGCCATCGCCGGATTTCCTGAGCACGAAACGGTGCCGACGAGGCAGATGAGATCTACGGAGTCCTCCGCATAGACCAGCTCCGCAGGCAACACCTGCAGCGAGACCACCGGTATGGTTTCCTCTTTGCATGCCGTCATGAGCAGACAGGCAGCCAAGGATATGAAGACAAATCGACGCATGTTGTTCTATTTCTTAAAGATATATCCAATGCCAATCTTCGCCTCGTGATAGAGGTGCATCTGCTGGCCGATAAACATCATATATCCCGCCATGATGGTGACATTGTCGACCTGCCCAACCAGTCCGGCTTCGACGACCGCACTATGGCCAGGACTGGCAGCGGTCTGCACCCATTTTTTATTGAGCAGTTCCCTCGTCTCCGTTCGATAGCCATACCCAGCGCCGGCATAAAGGAAGAGCGGAATTTTCATCTGCACCATAGCTCCGGCAGATGCCGAGAGGCGGTTGACCGCCCGCCTGCCGGAATAGAAAGGGATGAGCCCCTTGTCGTCGCCGTTAATCAGGCGGCTATCGGCGTCAATGAGATAATCGTACCGCATATGCATCTCGCTCAGGCCAATCATGAAATTGGCGTAATATCCCCATGTGTGAGTCCGCGCGATAGTGAAGCCCAGCGCGGGCTGCTTGTAATCCGAGATGCCGGCATTGAGGATGAGCGATGTTCTCATCGGCGAGACATACTTCGGCGCAGCATTCCGCGCAGAAGCACAGAGGACCCATGCGCTCAGCAGAGCCGTGAGGAGGATGGGGAGGGATGGGGATGGCTTTTGCATTGGCGTTGGCATTGGTTAGCGGGTGTTTGAGGGACCCCAGTTGTCCTTTGTGGCTGCAAAGGTACAACAAATTTGCGAATTATGCAAATAAAAGAGGAAAAATATGCAAACATTTGCGTATGTCAAAAAAAAGCAGTACCTTTGCCCCGTAAAAGAAGTGCGTATGACAATAGCAGTATTTGGAAATGCGATGAAACCACAGACGCTTGGTGAAGTGCGTCATATATTGGAGTTCATGACGGAGAAGGGCGTTCATGTGCTGCTGTCGCAGGAATTGCGTCAGGAACTTAATCTGCGCGAGTACCCGGGTTTTCCTGAGAACTGGGACGGTGAGCAACAACCGGAGAACGTATACGGCGAGCCGATAGACTTTGCGCTCTCGGTGGGCGGCGACGGTACGTTCCTGACGAGCGCTGCCGCCATCGGCAACAAGAACATACCTATCTTGGGCGTGAACTGCGGTCACCTCGGTTTTCTGGCAGAAGTGCAGACCGACGACTTGGATGACATCCTGCAGAAGCTGGTGGACGGCCAGTACACGATAGAGCGGCGTACGCTGCTTCACCTGAGCGTGCTGGACAAAGAGGGGATGGAACGCGAGGGACTAATCCTATCGCCGAACGCGCTGAACGAGATAGCTATTCTCAAGCAGGGTTTGACCAACATGCTGACCATCGAGACGCGCGTGAACGGCGAACTGCTGCATACCTACCATTCGGACGGTTTGGTGATCGCCACTCCGACCGGTAGCACGGCGTATAACCTGTCTATCGGCGGTCCGCTGTTGGTGCCGCAGAGCCGCGGAATTATCTTGACGCCTATCGCGCCGCACAGCCTGACGGTAAGGCCAATAGTGATGTTGGACGAATGGAAATTCGACTTCCGCATCAGCAGCCGCTATGACTCGTATATGGTGTCGGTGGACGGTCGCAGCCAGAGCCTGAGTACGGACCTGAGTTTGCATATCGAGCGCGCGCCGTACACCTGCAAGGTGGTGCAGATAGGCGACCATAGCTTCTTGAAGAGTTTACAAGCTAAACTGAACTGGGGCAGGTAGGTTTGCAGAGCAAACGTTAAATCGTTAAGAGGTTAAAATGGTTTTTATTGCATAAAAACGTTAAACGGATATGTTTTCTTCTATAGTTTGGAATGTGGACCCGATATTAATTCATTTCGGGGACGGAGGAATACGATGGTACGGCTTATGCTGGGCCATCGGTTTATATGTGTGCTGGTTGGTGAACGAGCG
>ONGK01000037.1 GCA_900317345.1 uncultured Bacteroidales bacterium
TGGTTATTTCTATCAATCTAAAGTTACCGGCAGAATCTTCTATCGCGAACGCGATGAAAACTACCAACAGAATCAATCTGAGCGCCAGAAATGGAACTCAGCTGCCTTCAAGTACGCACATCAGCAGCTCCGCGCCCTCCTTGCCTCGCCCGAATCCAAAGCACAACTGGAATCTGAGTACGAATCATCCAAGCACATTGCCTCCAACGGCAAATCTTATACCACTCTTCGCGCCTGGAAATTCAACTCCCTCCTCCACGACTGGAAACAGCAGCATCCTTTCGAATAAAGTGCCATCTGCCTCTTCGGTCTATCGGTGTATCGTATATCGGTCTATCGGTATTTCGTCTTTTGTCCGGCATATTATGCCGTTTTCTTCTTTGTTTTACAGGCGAATATTATTCGCCGCTCTATAAAAAAAACAAGCGGGCGACTCATTGAGCCGCCCGTGTAATTTAATCATAAATCTGAAAATTCGCTTGCGTAAAAATCGTGCCCCTCAGGGCTAAGAATAAGAAACTCAGTTTCACCTCACCTCTTGTCCTTGCAAGCTATATACCTTCTCCCCGCGGAGGATGTAAACATTGCCGTCGCGGATGATTTTTGTACTTGGCAGATTATCGCCGTGTACATCCTCTATACCTTGTTCGCTACCCGTGGTGAAAGAGATTGTTGTCTGGTCAAGCGTTGTGCCATTACTATCCTTGGAGGTCATGGTCAAGTCATAAGACTTGCCTTCTTCCAGTCCTGTGACGGTAAACTCAAATCCTGGGGATTGTGCCTGCTGCGGAGCATTGTCTCGAGCAGGGGCATTAAAGGCAATAGAGGTCAACTGACCATTTGCATTGAAAACAAGCGTGCAAATAACATTGCCGGACTTGTCTTTGATAACAAGTTCGTAGGTAGTAGCACCTTCTACTATCGGCCATGTGACTGTGGCTGTATTGTCAGTAGGAGTAACTTGAACATCCTCGGTAGTGACGGATTTGGAACCTATGGGTTCTATATAATAGAAGTCCTTCCAATCGGAACTGATGTGTTTATACATATCCACCGAACCGGCAAGGACATATAGCGTACAGATGAAATAATCCACATCTGTGAAATTGCCGGTTCCCAAACGAGCAGGACGCTCACGATAATTATAGATGGAAGACAATGCAGTGCAACCGGCAAAAGCGTTTTCTCCATAAGAGGTAATATTCTCGCCCAAAGAGAGTGTAGTCAGTTGAGTGCAACCTCGAAAAGCAGAGCTTCCAATGCTTGTGACACTGCTAGGAATGGTCACAGATGTCAAACCGCTGCATTCATAGAAAGCATAACTTCCAATGCTTGTGACACTATTAGGAATCGTCACAGCCGTCAACTTTGCCATTCCAAAGCAAAGATAGGAAGGAATATGTTTCACAGCATCACCAAAAGTAAACGATGTAATTTGAGAACGACTGCTATAAAACGGAGAATTTGAGTATGAACTGAAATCAGAGTAGTTTATCGCATTCCATACTACAGAAGAAATCCTGCTGCAATTATTGAAAGCATCATATCCAATGCTTGTGACATTATTGCCAATAATTACAGATGTCAAAGCGGTGCAACCAGAGAAAGCTCCTTCCTTAATCTTATAACCATTATACTCATATACTCCACCTATGCTTGTGACACTATTGGGAATTTCGATCGAAGTTAAACCGCTACAACCAGAGAAAGTTCCACTTCCAATACTTGTGACACTATTGGGAATCGTCACAGAGGTCAAACTGCTACAATATTGGAAAGCATTATCTCCAATGCTTGTGACACTATTGGGAATTGTCATAGAGGTCAAACTACTGCAACCAGAGAAAGTATCATATCCAATGTTTGTGACGCTATTTGGAATCGTCACAGATGTCAAACCGCTGCAACAACAGAAAGCTTCACTTCCAATGCTTGTGACACTGCTAGGAATGGTCACAGATGTCAAACCGCTGCAACCAGAGAACGCATAATATCCAATGCTTGTGATGCCATTGGGAATGGTCACAGAGGTCAAACCACTGCAATTAGCGAAAGCATAACTTTTAATGCTGGTGACATTATCGGGGATTACTAAATTTGTTACTAATACCTCATTTAAATATAACTTATGTGCGTAGTATAATGGATTAGCATCATAACTTTCGAAACTGATAGCGCACCAAGCTGCTATGTCACTTATATGCACAGAGGTCAAACTACTGCACCCTTCGAAAGCATCAGAACCAATGCTGGTAACACTATTAGGTATTTCAACAGATGTCAAACCGGTGCAATAAGAGAAAGCGCCCTCTCCAATGCTTGTGACACTATTGGGAATAGTCACAGATGTCAAACCACTACATCCTGAGAAAGCCTCATACCCAATGCTTGTGATGCCATTGGGAATGGTCACAGAGGTCAAACCACTGCATCCTGAGAAAGCAGAATTTCTAATGCGGGTGACATTGTTGGGGATTACTAAATCTGTTACTAATACCCCATTTAAATATAGTTTATGTGCGTAGTATAATGGATTAGCAGAACTGCTACTGAAACTGATAGCGCACCAAACCGCAAGGTCATTTATATACACAGAGTTCAAACCGCTGCAACCTCGGAAAGCTTCACTTCCAATGCTTGTGACACTATTAGGAATGGTCACAGATGTCAAACCGCTGCAACCTCGGAAAGCTTCACTTCCAATGCTTGTGACGCTATTGGGAATCGTCACAGAGGTCAAAGCGGTGCAACCATAGAAAGCTTCACTTCCAATGCTTGTGACACTATTAGGAATGGTCACAGATGTCAAACCGCTGCAACCTCGGAAAGCTTCACTTCCAATGCTTGTGACATTGTATGTTTTATTATTATAGGTTACTGAAGAGGGTATTATAACCGAACCAGAATATTCGTTTATATAGGAGTAATAATATGTCACCTCTGCCGTAAGTGTGTTATTATTAAAATTATACCAAATACCGTCCACTGATGAGTAGGAGGCTAAGATTGTTCCTATGCTAGTTGCTATAGCGAGCAATAGGGTAAATGTTTTTTTCATAATGTTATTGTTTTTTTGTTTGGTTAATAATATTCATATAAAAAGCGTGCGTTTTCGTTCGCTTCATTTGACTCTTTGAGGATTCTGGACTACCTAATATCTTCAAATTTACGCACAGGAAACTCACGCTTAACGTGAGCGTGCATAAACCTTGCTTGAAGATATTATTGATTTCTTGAAAGTGTCCAGTTTTCAAAGAATCAAGTTTCGGCTTATTACGCTTTTTCTTTGGCGCTCCCTTGCGCCATGTATTATGTCCTTCTGTTTAGCGTCAGTAAGCGACGGCTCTCTTTTTTACGCTGCAGAGCTCAGCGGTTCTGTTTTACGTCATGAGCGGGACGGTCTGTTTGCCTACAGACGGAGGTTATTTGTCATAAAGACTTGATATTTCTTCCGATTCATCAGTTTGCTCTGTTAAAGGCAGTTCATCTAGTGGATTCGTAAATTGCTTAGCACGTTTGGATGAGACAACACTACGGCCTAAGCGTTGCTCCAAGTTTTGCCGTGCGGCATCAGCCACTTCTCCGCCTTCCTGCGCAACGGCTGCGGTTTCACTATAGCCCTTTGGATTGCGTTCTTGCGAGATCTCAGTAGCTGCAGCCTCTGCCAGACCGTTAAGCATCAGTTCGACATTAGTCATGTTGTCGCGGAGGCTCTCTTTGCGTAAACCTTTCAGTTCCTTATATTCTCGAGCGTTCATGCCCGACCATGCCCGATAAATAATATCCGTTAACGATGCATATTCAAGGTCCGTTTCTACTCCACTGCGCTTCCATTCATCCGTCAGCCCTTTACGAATCTCAATCGTTTTAATACGTTGGTTAATCCACGTTTCTGAATACCCCAGACGACGGTAGTCTTGAATGGCTTGTTCTATGCTCCTTTCCGGATCTTGTAATTGGTTCAACCGCTCTTGACCAACCTTCGCTAACCAAAGTTTGAACGGCTCTGCTTTCTTGGATGGCACAGATTGTATAAGACGTAGAACTTGCTCTGTATCAGCAACATCGGTTAATCGTTGTTTCCCATCTGTCGCTGTTAATTTCAAAGCGTGACAATTTGTCACGGTTTCATTTCCTTCTGCTTTAAGCCGTTGTTTTAGTTTGCGCCAATACGCTGTCGCGTCCACACTATCCGTTAAAACTTGGATAACATCAACTATAGAGAAAAAGTATTTCTCTTTCTCGCTATCCCAAACAATGCGTATTTGTTTGTTGCCAAATAGTTTTATTGCTTCTTCTTGTGCCATGGATGTCTATGAGCCATTAGCCCTTAATACTGTGCGGCATCATAGACAGCGTCAGCAGCATCGGAACCTGCAATTCGCTCAATGATGCAGAAGGCGAAGTCGGCACTCAGACCGGGACCTTTTGCTGTGATAACATTCTTAGACTCAACTACCAAGCCACCTACATAACTCTCGCCCAATGCACTTTGGAAACCGGGATAGCAAGTAGCTTGTTTGCCTTTCAAAATACCTAATTTACCAAGCACAGCGGGAGCAGCACAGATGGCGGCAATAGGTTTGTCGGCTTTGTTGTGCTCAAGGAGCAAATCACATAGCGCGGAACACTCACCTAGTTTGGTCTGTCCGCCGGGGAGAATTAGCATCTCAGCGTCCGAGAAGTCGATACGCTCTATCAGTCCGTCAGCCTCCACGGCGATGTTATGTGCACCAAGAACCATCGGATTTCCGGTGATAGAAACGGTCGTAACCGCGATATTAGCACGGCGCAACAAGTCGATAGTGGTGATAGCCTCGATTTCTTCGAAACCATTGTCAAGAAATAAATAATTCATAAATTACCAATTACAAATTACAAATGTTAAATTCCTAATTTAACTTAAATATATAGGTGATTGTTCCGATCTGATCATGGTCGCCCTCTGTGAACTTAGCCTTTCGGGCCGCATCGAGTGCGAGTTGTTGGGTTTGTTTATCTGAGACGTCACCGCCCTTCACAGTAGCGCTGATGACTTGTCCTGCAGCGTTGACACGTATCTCTACCACAACTTTACCTTCCTGACGGAAGTTATTGGATGGCTGCGGTAGCGTACCTCTCAATCCACGTCCGCTAAGCGACCAGTTGTTGCCGCCGCTCGTACCATGCCCGATAGGGTTGCCTTTCTGGCCTGCGCCTTGCGAAGAACCATCGCCTTCGGTGTTCGTGCCTTCAGTCTTTCCGAAGAGATTACCCATTTGCTGAGCTTTTGCGATAGCCTCTGCCTCTTTCTTCTTACGCGCGCGCTCGGCCGCCTCACGTTCCTCTTTATCTTTACGCGCGCGCTGAAGTGCTAAGGTCTCTTCCTCAGACATAATATGTTCAGGCGGAGAAGCAGGGTGGGGATTTGTAGCTACTTCTGCAGGACGAGCCGGCGCTGCCGGGGCTGCCTCTGTCGGTTCTTCGGAATACGCACCGGCACGGGAGGACGGCTCTTCTATCTCTTCCTTCTCAACGAACGCGATCTCAATGCCTTCCTCGGGTTCCGGTACTACAGCCGTCAGCTGCAATACCCACAGCAACAAGAACAATATCAGCATGAAAAGAATCGTGCCGAGCGTAGCTACAATATGTCGTTCAGTCTTCTTATTCAAAGATTTGAAGATTTAAAAATTCAATTTATTGCCGCTTGGTTGCTACTACCAGTTTCATGTGATGCTCATTGGCTATATCCAGCACACGCACCACCTCTTTGTATGCCACGTCTTCATCGGCGTGCAAAGCGATATACATGGTGGTGTCAGAGGCTTGTATCTCAGCCAGATACGGTTCCAATGCCTCGGGATCTATCTGCACGGGTTTCTCCTTGCCCAGCGCCACAAAATAATTACCGAGGTTGTCAATGGACACCTTTGCTACCTGCGGACGTGTTGCTTTCTGCGCACGGGACGAAGGCAGATTGATTTTGATATCATTGGGCGAGGACATTGTGCTGGCCATAACGAAGAAGAGGAGTAACAGGAACACCAGGTCCGTCATGGAACTCATTGCAAACGTCGCTTCTACCCTATTGCGTTTCTTTAAACTCATAAATTAACTTGTTTAATTTTTATTTGGGGTCCCCGCAAATTTTATTATTTGTGGGGAGAGCGAGCACATCCGAGTACTTACTGCTAAAACTTAGTTTTGGCACATGTACAAGGATAGTGAGCGCGATTATGCCGGCTCATTGAGCAGGTCCATAAACTCCAGCGTACGGCTCTCGAGCAGACGTACCACGCGGTCAATGCGTGCCACGAGATAGTTGTAGGCAAACATCGCCAGAATACCCACGATAAGACCGCCGATGGTGGTGACCATCGCCTGGTACATACCGGTTGAGAGTGCCGACATCTCAATGATGCCGCCGGATGTCTGCGCCATGTTATAGAAGGTCTGAACCATACCGAGTACGGTTCCCAAGAAACCAAGCATAGGTGCTCCGCCGGCGATAGTGGCCATAATAACCAGACCTTTCTCCAGGCGTCCGACCTCCAGGTTACCTACGTTCTCCACCGCTACCTGCACGTCCTGCATCGGACGGCCTATACGCGTGATTCCTTTCTCTATCATGTGCGCGGAGGGGGTATCCGTCTGTTTGCAGAGATGGAGCGCGGAGTCGATTTTACCGTCGTGGATATAATCGCGAATACGGTCCATGAACGACTTATCCTCGCGTGTTGCCTGCTTGATAACAACCAGACGAGCGATAAAAATATAGCAAGCAACGGCAAGCAGGATAGCCAGAATAACCATAATCCAGCCGCCATATTGCGCCATTTCCCATAGATTGATAGACTCCTGAACAGGCTCTTCTGCCTGCGTCATCAGCTCCTCAGCGAGAGCGATTGTGTCAATTTGCAATAACATAAAGAGATTTACGATTTGACGATTTACTATTTATTTATCAATTTAACGATTTAACGACCTACTTCAGTAAGTCCAGATACTCCTGTATCGTTTCCTGGATGCCAAGATAGAGGGCATCGCAGATGATGGCATGGCCGATGGATACTTCTGCCGTCCACGGGAAGGCCTGGATGAAAGGCTTGAGGTTCTTGAGATTCAAGTCATGCCCGGCGTTCATGCCCAGACCCAGTTCATGCGCTTTCTCTGCCGCAGGGCGGTATTTGTCGATGGCTTTTTTCGGATTCTCGGTAAACATCTCTGCGTACGGACCGGTATATAGCTCTACACGGTCTGCACCGGTACGCAGTGCGTACTCCACCATCATAGGATCCGGGTCCACAAAGATACTTACGCGAATACGGTAAGCATGGAGTTGGTTCACAACACCTTTGAGGAAATCCAGATGTCTGCGCGTATCCCAACCGTGGTTGGATGTCAGCTGAGTGGGATCGTCAGGCACAAGCGTCACTTGCGTCGGGCGGATATCCGTCACTAGCGCAAGAAACTCCTCCGTCGGGTTTCCCTCCACATTCAACTCGGTTGTCACCATGGACTTGAGTTGATACACATCCTCCTTGCGTATATGGCGCTCGTCCGGACGCGGGTGAACGGTTATTCCCTGTGCGCCAAACAATTCGCAATCGACCGCAAAACGCTGAACATCAGGCAGATTGCCTCCGCGCGCATTGCGCAACGTCGCCACCTTGTTGATATTAACACTTAACTTCGTCATGCTATGTGCTTTAAAATCCGCTGCAAAGTTACAACAAAAAAATGACATGTGCAAGAGAAATGAAGATTTTGTCTGAAAATTAACACAAGATTTGCATATATGAAAAAAAAGCAGTAAATTTGCGTGCAAATTTGTGAATATATGATTTCTACCTTTTATTTACCGGGTCGTGTATGCAGCACAGCGGCTATACGAGAGATAGCGGAGAAAGCGTCCGCGCAGTACACAATGATTTGCCTCAAACCTAAGATAGAGTGGGTCTATCTGGGGCAAGAGCGCATGATACAAGTGCTTGAGATGACAAGCGCCACGATGGTTTATGCCGACCATTTTGCGAATGGGCAGCAAGCGCCGGTGATTGATTATCAAGCTGGTGCGCTGCGTGACGATTTCGATTTCGGCAGTGTGCTGCTTTGGGATACCGCCAAACTGAAAGCACTTGTGGCACAAATGGATGTGAACTATGAGTTCGCGGGCTTGTACGACTTGCGCCTGAGAGCCTCACAAACAGCAAACGCGCTCGCTCATATTCCGGAGTTTTTGTACTATGAGATAGAGGAAGACACACGCAAGTCAGGGGAGAAGCTGTTTGACTACGTGGATCCGCGAAACCGCCAGGTGCAGGTGGAGATGGAAGCATGTGTAACCGAGCATCTCAAGCGAATAGGTGCTTACTTGAAGCCGGGTGAATATCTGCCGTTGCCGGAAGCGAAGAACTTCCCGGTGACCGCCTCCGTTATTATTCCATGTAAGAATCGCGTGCGCACGATAGCCGATGCCATTCATAGTGCCTTGAACCAGAAAGTGCGCGAGGGTTACAGTTTCAATGTCATTGTGGTGGACGACAATTCCACCGACGGAACGGCAGAAAAGATAGCAGAAATAGCCAATGACCAATTAATCTATATTGCGCAGGATAAGACGTGGCACGCGATAGGCGGCAACTGGAATGTGGCGATTCATGACCCGCGTTGTGGCAAGTATGCCATTCAGTTAGACAGCGATGACACCTATTTCGATGAGACCACCGTTCAGAAATTCATAGACGCCTTCGAATCCAATGCCAACGCTCCCCAATACGGCATGGTTATCGGTACGTACCAGCTAACTGACATAGCGGGTAACACACTGCCTCCGGGCGTTATTGACCACCGCGAGTGGACCGACAATAACGGTCGAAACAATGCCTTGCGAATCAACGGATTAGGTGCTCCGCGCGGGTTCTATGTGCCGCTGCTACGCACTATCAATTATCCGACCACCAAGTATGGAGAGGATTATGCGGTCGGTCTGCGAATCAGCCGCAACTGGCCTATCGGACGTATATATGACGTGGTGTATAACTGCCGACGGTGGGAAGACAACTCCGATGCAAACTGCGACATCGTTGCTATGAACCGCAACAACTGGTATAAAGACAGACTCAGGACATTCGAATTGATGGCACGGCTTCAGGAGGCACGGATTTGAAGATTAGAGTAGGTATATTAACGGCTCCGCATATTGAGTTTGAGCAGCGCGAACACACGTTCCTTCTGAAGAACGTGCGAATCGGCATCGGTTTTCATTGGGATAGAGAGGAAGACCAGGAGTTTGCCGGTACGCTGGAGATACGCAATAACGCCGATGGCACGCAGACCGCCATCAATACCATCGATTTGGAGGAATACCTCTGTTCGGTTATCTCGTCAGAGATGAACGCGAACAGCCCGATGGAACTGCTCAAAGCCCATGCCGTCATCAGCCGCAGTTGGGCGATTCGAGCCATGCAGAAGCCGAACCACGAGGGTTTTGATGTCTGTGCAGATGACCATTGCCAGCGCTATGAGGGGCTGCGGCGCATGAATGAGCGTGCCGTGGAAGCGGTGCGCGCTACGGCCGGGCAAGTGCTCATATACCAAAACCAAATATGCGATTGCCGGTATTACAAGTGTTGCGGCGGACGGACAGAGGTGTGGAGAACCTGCTGGGAGGACATTGATGTGCCGTATATCAAGTCTGTGGCCTGCGATTATTGCAAGCAGCCTTCGCCGGCTATTCTGCGGTTGGTACTCAATGATTATGACCAAGAAACCAAAGACTTCCGCGATTGGCACGTGCAGTACACGGACGAAGAGTTGAATACTATTATCCGCGAGAAGTCAGGGCTGGATTTCGGAGAAATTATAGACCTCATTCCTCTCAAGCGCGGTGCTTCCGGGCGTATCTATAATCTGAAAATTATCGGCACTAAACGCACAGAAACCATCGGCAAAGAACTCAAAATCCGCTTATGGCTGAGTCGCACGTGTTTGTATAGCAGTTGGTTTGATGTGCAACACGCGAAAGGTATATGGACGTTTACCGGGCACGGATGGGGACATGGCGCAGGACTTTGCCAGATAGGTGCTGCTGTGATGGCGAGCGAAGGCAAGTCGTATGAGCAAATTTTGAGTTACTACTATGCAGGCGCAGAACTTAGCACTCCAACGCGATAAATACAAGCACCTGAGCGATGAGCAGTGGCGATGGTGGCTGCAACAAGTGGAAGGAAAAGAGCGGACAGCAGACAAACTGCCCACTTTTGCGGCTATCGAAGAATGGTGGTATCCTATAAGGCTGAGTTGCGAGCAATGTTCGTCCGAGTTCACCGCCAAATACAAGAAAGAAATCATACAGCGAAACGGTCTGTTGGCGAAGCAATCTTTCCTTGACCTCACTGGCGGTTACGGGGTTGATACCTTCTTTTTGAGCGATGCCTTTGAGCACACGGACTACGTGGAGCAAAATGCCGAGTTATGCCGCATTGCCACGCATAATTTTAGTCTACCGATACCCTCACGCCCTAAAGACACTGAGATACATGTCCACCACTCCGCAGCGGAAGATTTTCTCAAATCGGCGGGGAAGTACGACCTTATTTTCCTGGACCCTGCGCGGCGGGACAGCCACGGCGGAAAAGTGTTTCGTCTGGAGGATTGCACACCGAATATGGTGGAACTGTTGCCAGATTTGCTGGAGCACCTGACGGCGGAGGGACGCCTTTTGCTCAAACTCTCGCCGATGTTGGACCTCACACAAGCGGTGACATCCCTTTCCGTTGTGTCATGGGATGTGCATGTGGTGGCCGTCAAAAACGAAGTGAAAGAAGTTCTTTTACTCAGCCAACGCCAACCGCCTACCATCACAGCCATCGACTTAGCGCATCCCGAGAAAGCCTTCACGTTCACCCGTGACGAGGAACGAGAGGCACTTCCACAAATGATACAAGACACCGGTCCCAATATTTCTTTCCTATATGAGCCGAACGCCGCTATTCTTAAGGCAGGTGCATATAAATTGGTGGCGCAACGGTTCGGGTTGCACAAACTGGATGCCAATACGCATTTGTACGCTTCGGACCAATTGATTCCTAACTTCCCAGGTCGTATTTGGAGAGTAACCGATGCCAAAGCCAATGTCCAAGCCAATATTATCTGCCGCAATTATCCGCTGACGCCGGAGCAGTTAAAGAAAAAACTGCACCTTCGCGATGGAGGTACAGCTTTTGTTATCGGGTGTCGTGTGAATGGCAAGCCGACCTTATTTTTCGCCGAGCGGGTTGAAGATATCCATGCCGAACGCTGAGGTGAACGCATCCGATTTCTTTAGGTTCTCCGCGCTATCTAATTGCACACCTTGACGCGGCGTCATCAATAGAATTCTGTCGCTCAACGCTAGTGCCAAATCCAACTCATGTGTAGATATGAGAATGGTCTTTTCTTGCTCATGGGCTAACCTGCGTAAGAGCCTTAAAATCAGTATTCTGTGTGGCAGGTCTAAGTGCGCCGTAGGTTCGTCAAGCAGGATAATCGGCGTTTGTTGGGCAAGTGCCTTCGCTATCAAAATACGCTGTTTTTCTCCGTCCGAATGGGCATTGAAGAAAGTATGTGAGATATCGGAGTCTTGAGACCCTGAGGTTTCGAAACCCACTTGGCGCAATGATTCGCTGATGATGGTTTCGTCTTCGGCTTTAAGGCCGTCCAGGAACGATGAATAAGGATACCGGCCCAGTGCTACAACATCGTGCACCGTAGTATTATCCATCGATAAGCGCTCTGTCAGTACCAGCGCGATATTCTTGGCATCGCCATGCGTAAACTCTCCGGAAAGGGCGGGTTGGAGGCCGGCCAGCGTGCGTAATAAAGTTGATTTGCCGCAACCATTCGGTCCGAGCATACAAACCATCTCTCCCCGTAGCAGCGAGAAAGTGAGGTCCTTTTGAACCACTGTATCGTGTTGCTTGTCGCCTCCGGAGCCACTCCGGCGGTAACCGATGCACAGATTATTCGTAGAAATAGATACGTTGGACACGGCGCGAGACGGATGTTAGAATTTCGTATGTGATGGTATGCAGTTTGTCGGCCAACTCCTCCAGCGGCATATGTTCGCCGAAAACCTCGACGATATCTCCCGGCCGTGCATCAGCGCCGGTGACATCTATCATCGCCTGGTCCATGCACACATTGCCTACCACGGGGCAGCGTTTGCCGCGCACCCACACCTCGCCGCCATAGTTGGAGAAACGGCGGTCGAAACCATCCGCATAGCCGATAGGAATGACGGCTATCACGCGGTCTTCATCGAGTCGGGTATGACGTCCGTAGCCGATGGTCTCGCCGGCTTTGACGGTTTTTACGGAAAGGATGGTGGTCTCCAGCGTGCACACGTTGCGCAGTTTGGCGCCGACGAACGAGAATCCGTATAGACCGATACCCAGGCGGCACATGTTGAATTGGTATTGGCTGAACCGCTCGATGCCGGCGGAGTTGCAGATATGCTTTAATATGGCTGTTGGCTGTTGGCTATTGGCCGTTAGCCCTTTCTTGAGTTCCTCGGCGCAGGAGTCGAAATACTTGATTTGCGAGAGGGTGAAGTCATCAAACTGCGCCTCATCGCTGCCTGCCAAGTGCGAGAACACAGACGCCACGCGCACGGCTTTCTGATGGGTAAGCCGGTCCACGAGCCAAGGGATATCTTCCTTGTAGAAGCCCAGCCGGTGCATACCGCTGTCTATCTTGATATGAATCGGCACATTCTCAAGGCCTTTGGCTTCTGCTGCAGCAACAATGGTCTTGAGCGATTGGTGCGAATATACGTTCGGCTCGAGGTTGTTCTCCAGAATAAGGTCCATCGCCGCCACTTCGGGGTCCATGATGATGATCGGTAGTGTGATACCGGCTCGCCGCAGTTCCACACCTTCGTCAGCCACGGCTACGGCCAGATAATCCACCATACCGCAGGCTTGCAGCGCTTTGCTCACCTCCACGCTGCCTGCGCCGTAGGCAAATGCTTTGACCATACATGTCAGTTTCGTCTCGGGCTTGAGTTTGCTACGGAAATAGCGCACATTCTCCACCATCGCAGAGAGGTTTACTTTGAGCACGGTCTCATGCGTCTGCTGCAATATTCGCGAAGCGATGGTCTCTTCGTCATAACCCAGCGCTCGCATAACAGCGGCGCAGGTGCGCACATTCTGGTGCGTCGGGTCCTCTATCACTCGCTCAGCGTGAACGAAAAGCTTCATTTTCTCTGCGCGTTTCTCATCCAGCGAGGCGAAGTTTTCATCGTGCTCATGCCCGATATAGGTGATGACACCCAATGTCGGACGAATGATACGCTCCAGTTTCTCCATCTCTCCGGGTTGCGAGATGCCTGCCTCAAAGATGGCTATCGTCTTGACTCCAGACTCCTGACTTTTGACTCCGCTCAGCTGCCATACGGACAGCGGTACGCCTATCTGCGAGTTGTAGGACCGCGGAGAGCGAATCACTGTGTAGTCGTCTTTGAGCAGTTGGTACAGCCATTCTTTGACCACCGTTTTTCCGTTCGAGCCGGTGATGCCGATTACCGGACCGGTGAATTGCGACCGAACATAGGCGGCGAGCGCCTGGAGGGCTGCCAGCGCATCGCCGGTGACAAAGGCTTTGACGCCTTTCGACTTCAACTCCGGGATATATTTGGCGCCATCGTTTTTGGCGGTCTTGATAGCGAAGAACAATGTCGCTTCCGGCTCTGCCCCAAGCTGGCGGCTGTCAATCAGCAGGTGGCGGATATCCAAATCCGCATCGCCGATAACTTCCAGCCGGTATGATTCTCCCAACTGATACTCTTTCGCCTGTTGTAAGGCTTTTCGAATTTCCGATAATTTCATGTCTTCAAATGAAAGCAAGTGCAAAGGTACAACAAATTTTGCATATATGCAAGTTTTTGCGTGATTTTTTTACGAAGGCCTCAAAATTTACTCTCCGATATGCAAAAGTATTTTTTTTAGTAAAAAAATCACACTTTTCTTGCGTATATCAGAAAATTGTAGTAATTTTGTCCGCTTTTTCGCTGGTAGGGCAAATTGTGCCCGCACGGAAAGGGGTATTTTTAAACTAAATTAGGAGGATAAAACTATAGCAACACCCCCCATCAGACCGCGCGGCGGTCGTGTTATTAAAGAGGACCCGCATCGTATTAATGATAAAATCCGCGGAGTTCAACAAGTACGCCTTATTGGTGAAAACGTAGAGCAGGGCATCTACTCGTATCAGCAGGCTATGAAAATGGCCGATGACCAAAATCTCGACCTCGTTGAGATAGCGCCAACAGCGACGCCGCCTGTTTGTCGAATCATTGACTACCAGAAGTTCCTCTACGCCCAGAAGAAAAAGCAAAAAGAGGCCAAGGCAAATGCCAAGAAGATGGAAATCAAGGAAATCCGATTCGGACCGCAAACGGATGACCATGACTACAACTTCAAACTCAAGCACGCGATGGAGTTCCTCAAGGACGGAAACAAAGTGAAGGCGTATGTCTTCTTCCGCGGACGCTCAATCGTGTTCAAAGAGCAAGGAGAATTGCTGCTCGCGCGTTTCGCTGCCGACCTCGACGAGTATGGCAAACCGGAAAATGTGCCGAATCTCGAGGGGAAAAGGATGATTATGAACATCAGCCCCAAGAGCCAGAAATAAACCCTAAACGTTCGAAGGCTTACCTTTACATGACGCCGTGTGCGTCCCGCTGCCTGTCGGACGGATTATTAACAATTAAATATTTATTACAAAATGCCAAAGGTAAAAACGAACTCCGGTGCAAAAAAGCGTTTCACGCTTACCGGAACCGGTAAAATCAAGCGTAAGCACGCTTACAAAAG
>ONGK01000040.1 GCA_900317345.1 uncultured Bacteroidales bacterium
GGTGTCCTCCAAATCGACTTCGAGTCGCTCGAGTTTCTCGAGTTGCTTGATTCGGCTCTGTACTTGCACGGCTTTGGTGGCTTTGTAGCGGAAGCGCTCGATGAACTCTTCGGTTTCCTGAATCATCTTCTGCTGATTCATGTACGCGCGCACTTGTTGCTCGTGGCGCTCTTTGCGCAACTCAACGAACCGGCTGTAGTTGACGTTGTAATCGTATATGCGGCCGAGTGTTATCTCAATGGTTCTGCTGCACACATTGTCAATGAACGCACGGTCGTGGCTGACCATGAGTACGGCGCTCGGGCTGCTTTTTAAGAAGTCTTCGAGCCACTGAATAGACTCGATGTCGAGGTGGTTTGTCGGCTCGTCGAGCAGAAGTAAGTCGGGATGACGCAGCAGTATTTTGGCTAACTCGATACGCATTCTCCAACCGCCTGAGAACTCGCTGCATGGTCTGTCGAAGTCTTTTCGCTCGAAGCCCAGACCGATGATGGTTCTATCCATCTCCGCGATGAAGCGCGCTTCGTCTTGTGTTTCCGCCATCTGCTGATGCACGGTCATCACTTCATCGCGCAATGTTCTGTCGTCATGGAAAAGCATCACCTGCGGCAGATAGCCGATGGTCATGTCTGTCTCTCGGCTGATGCGGCCACTCGTAGGCTGGTATTCGCCGGCGATAAGACGCAGCAGGGTTGTCTTGCCCGCTCCGTTCTTTCCCACCAAGGCGATGCGCTCCTTCCTATTGATGAGGAAAGAGATGTCGTCCAGCACAGGGCGGGAGGCGAACTCCATACTAAGATGGTCAACGGTTAGCATCGGTGCTGTATAGTTTCTTGTTCAGGATGCGCCAAAGAATCAGCGTCAGTGCGGTTGCTAAGGCAAAATCGATGATGAGTAGCACCCACGGGTTCCAGTTACGTCCGAGGATGGCCAAGCCGATGAAAAGGACGCTTACGCTGAGCAGCACGCAGGTGGTCTGAATATGGTTCAGCCCTGTTCTCAATAACAGGTGATGGATGTGGTTCTTATCCGGCTCAAACGGGCTGCGGTGCTGTTTGATGCGGGTGAGGCTGACGCGGATGGTGTCATAAATAGGCACTGTCAACACGCAGATAGCCACCGCCGGTGCAGCGGACATATGCAGCACTTCCGGCACCTCGTGGTAAGCGTTGATCTCGCAGAAATGGAACACAAACGCCGTAAGCAGATACCCCAAGAGCAAACTACCCGAATCGCCCATGAAAATCTTCTCGCGGTTGCCGAACACATTGTAGATGAAGAACACGGCGAGCGCTCCGACCATACAGATGCCGAGAATGGACCATGATATCTCGCCTGCCAGATGGAAATAGATGGCGAAGAAGATGCAGTAGAGCATTCCCAGTCCGCTTGCCAAGCCGTCCACGCCGTCGATGAGGTTGATGGCATTGATGATAGCCAGCAGCACAAACAGCGACAGCAGATAACTCGGTATGATGCCTATTTGCTCGACGCCGAAGATGCCGTGCAGATGTGTCAGGCGGATGTCGGCAAAACCGATAAGCGCAATGCCGGCCAGCGTCTCGCCCAGTATTTTGGCTATCGGCGTGAGGATGAGCACGTCGTCAATGAACCCCACCGCCATAATAGCAAACAGGCCGATGAGGAAAAACTGCGATTGACTCATCTGGTTGAACTCGAATAACAGGTACGTCAGCATGAAGCTGAAGCAGATGTTGAGTCCTCCGACATTCGGCACCTCGCCCGTATGACTCATTCGTTTGTTGGGACGCACCACAAAGCCTTTCGCTTTAGCAATGCGTACTACCACAGGCATTCCGATGAGGCCTAAAAAGAAACTGATGAGCCCTATAAGAAAACTGTATTTCAGAAAAAATGTTTGTATCATTGCGGGTCTAATTGCTCATAAATGGAGTTGTTACTGATGAACTCCGGTACAATCTGCTTCATCAGTTTGACGATGGTGAAAGTCTTTTGCCCCGTAGTAGTAGTAGTAGTAGTAGTAGTAGCGATAAGTTTGTCGATTTGCTTGCTTACTTCGTCAAAGTCGAACTCACGAACACGCGCCACCATAATTTTATCATTGGTGGTTGGAATAGTGGCTTCTTTCTGGTTAAGCAGTTCCTCGTACAACTTCTCGCCCGGACGCAGGCCTGTGAACTGAATCTGAATCTCCTTCTCCGGTGCGTAGCCGGCAAGGCGAATCATATTTCGAGCCAAATCAAGAATCTTCACCGGTTTGCCCATGTCGAAGACGAAAATCTCACCTCCATTGCCAAGCGTGCTGGCTTCCATCACAAGGCAGCACGCCTCGGGGATGGTCATGAAATAGCGGATGATGTTCGGGTGCGTCACGGTTACAGGTCCGCCTGCAGCAATCTGCTTGCGGAAGTACGGGATGACAGAGCCGTTACTGCCGAGCACATTGCCGAAACGTGTGGTGATGAACTTGGTGCAATTCTCGTCCTCTGCGTGCAGTTTGCGGAAGAGCGATTGCACATAAATCTCCGCGATACGCTTGCTGGCGCCCATGATATTGGTTGGGTTGACAGCTTTGTCCGTAGAAATCATCACAAAGCGCTTCACGCCATATTTGACAGCCATGTCAGCCATATTCTTTGTGCCCAGCACATTTGCTTGGATGGCTTCAGCGGGGAAGTCCTCCATCAGCGGCACATGCTTGTAGGCTGCAGCGTGATACACTACATCCGGGCGCATATCCTTGAAAATCTGCTCGATACGCGAGCGGTTGCGCACGTCAGCAATTATCGGGATGAAGCGTGCATCGGGGAACTGGTGCTGCAACTCCAGCGTGAGGTCGTGGAGCGGCGATTCCGCCATTTCCAGCAGAATAGTTACCTGTGGCTCGTATTTCTGCACTTGGCGCACGAGCTCGCTACCGATACTACCGGCGGCACCGCTGACCAGCACCACGTTATTTTTGATGGTCTGGCGCACATTGTCCGTGTCAATGGATATCTGCGGACGCTCCAGCAGGTCCTCAATCTTAATGGCATCGATGCGACCGATACGCTCAGCGTCTATCGAATCCACATTGTCAAACTGCTTGAAATACGGCGTGGTGAGAATATGAATGTTGTGGTCGATGAAAATCTGCAAGTCGGTTGCCGGGTTGATGGCCTGCATCTTGAGCGGCGACACAATCACATGGTTCACACGATGCGATGCCATCCATTGGAAGAGTTTCTCGTTCAACGGGCGAATACGCAGACCTGCCATGTCGTAGCCGTATTTCTCGTTCGGCTCGCAGATGAAACCGACAGGCCTGTATGGCGCGTTCTCCGATGAACGAAGCATCTTCGCAATAGCCACGCCCGCTGATTGCGTGCCATAAATCATCACCGCCGGCGTGGCAGAATTGCGCTGCACTTGTTCGCTGATGGTTTTGACACCGACACGCACGATGAAAAGGAAGGTGAACGATGCAAATTCATAAATCACCACAATGGTGTTCAGCACCGGGTGGTAGTTAACGGTTTTCGCCATCACATAATTGATGAGCAGCAATGACGCACCGGTACCTATGGTGGCGAGCAAAATCTTCACCGTATCCACAAACGTGGAGTAGCGGATGATGCCCGAATAGGTGTGGAATACCCAGAAGAATATCATCTGCACACCGATGACGATCAGGTACTGGTAGCCGAAAGGAACGATTTGCCCTGATAGCGCTCCGTAGTCGAAGAAGCCGCTGCCGACCAGCACGCTTAACCAGAACGCGATGGTACAGAGAACAACGTCCATCATAAACACTGTCCAGCGCGGCAGATAACTCATCTGCGTCAAGCGCGAAAAGATGTCTGAACCTTTCAACTCATTTAATCTTTTTGTTTTCATTGTATTATTTGTTTTTATTATTTTCTATGATTTGGGCAAGGAATTTGCCGGTGTAGCTCTCCTTGCATTGCGCTATCTGTTCCGGTGTTCCGGTGCAGACGATATGTCCGCCTTCGTCTCCGCCCTCCGGACCTAAATCAATCACATGATCCGCCGCCAGCACTACCGCCGGATTATGCTCGATGATGATGACGGTATGCCCTTTGCTGATGAGGCGGTTGAGGGCGTTCAGCAGCACTTCTATATCGCGGTGATGCAAACCCGTTGTGGGTTCGTCGAACACGAATATCGTAGGCCGGCTTTCCTCTTGTGCGAGGAATGATGCCAGTTTGACACGCTGGCTCTCTCCGCCGGATAGCGTGCTGCTGCTCTGGCCCAACTGCACATAGCCGATGCCGACGTCTTGCAGCGGTTTGAGACGTTTCACAATCTTACTGCACGATGGGTCCTGGCTGAAAAATTCAACTGCCTGGTTCACCGTCATGCATAGGATGTCATAAATCGATTTATCGCGATAGTGAACATCCAGAATATCTTGTTTGAATCGCCGTCCGTGGCATTGCTCGCACTCCAATACGAGGTCCGCCATGAACTGCATCTCGATGGTTATTGTTCCTTCGCCCTGACATGTCTCGCAGCGTCCGCCGGGAGTGTTGAACGAGAAATGCGCGGGTGTCAGACCTAATTGTTTGGCGAGCGGCTGTTCCGCGAAGAGACGCCGTATCTCGTCGTACGCCTTGAGATATGTAACGGGGTTGCTGCGGCTCGAACGGCTCAGCGGGTTCTGGTCCACGAATTCGATGTCGTGCATCAGTTGCAGGCTGCCGTGAATATGCCCGAAGTCGCCCGTATGTTCGGCGAAAGCACCGCCGTAATGTTTCTTAAGGGCAGGGTAGAGCACCTTGCTTACCAGACTCGACTTGCCGCTTCCGCTCACGCCGGTGACAACTGTCATCACATGCAGCGGGAAACGTACTGTCAGGTTCTTCAGGTTGTTTTCGCACGCTCCTTCAATCTCGATATAATTGCTCCAATGCCGTCTGAGAGACGGTATGTCGTAGTGTACCAATTCCGGTCTCGGACGGCCTTCATATACCACTTCTCCGCCATGTCGTCCGGCGGCAGGACCGATCTCGATGATGTGGTCGGCGGCGGCAATGATATCTTCGTCATGCTCCACCACCACGATGGTGTTACCCAAGTCGCGCAACTCCCGCAGCACATGTATCAGCCGCTCTGTGTCGCGAGGATGCAAGCCGATGGATGGCTCGTCCAGCACATAGAGCGAGCCTACCAGGCTGCTGCCTAAGGATTTGGCAAGGCTGATGCGTTGGCTCTCGCCGCCCGACAGAGTGTTGCTCATTCGGTTGAGCGTCAGATAACTCAGACCCACATCTTTCATGAACTGCAAACGCTTACGTATCTCTACAAGCAAGGTCTCTGCGGTCTGCTGCTCGATATCCGTCAGCGGCAGATGCTCGAACCACTCATCCAATGCCGAGACAGGCATGGCGCACAGGGCTTGAATATTCTTGCCGTTAATCAGCACATATTCGGCCTCTTTGCGCAGATGGAAACCTTGACAGACAGGGCAGATGGTCTTGCCTTTATATCGCGCCAGCATCACTTTATACTGGATGCGGTTGTATTGCTGCTCCTCCAATTCTTTGAAGAAATCGTGCAGGCCGCGGAAATACTTGTTGCCCGTCCAGATGAGTTGTTTCTGTTCCTGCGTCAGCGCATAGAATGGCGTGTGAATAGGGAAGTTGAACTTTGCCGCGTTGTAGATGAGCGCATCCAGCCACGGCTGTGTCTTCTCGCCCTGCCAGCAGGCAATCGCCTGTTCGTAAATGGACTTCGACTTATCCGGCACCACCAAATCAACATCTATGCCCATAACCGTACCAACGCCCTTGCATTCAGGACAGGCACCGACAGGGTTGTTGAAGTCAAACAGGTGTTCGCTCGGTTCGATGAACTGAATCCCATCTGCCTCGAAGCGCTCGGAGAACACTTTCTCGTGTTTATCCGCCCATACATGGCATTCGCCTTGGCCTTCAAAGAACGCGGTCTGCACGCTGTCTGCAAAGCGGTTACTTGTTGCCTGCTCATGATCCACGATGATACGGTCCACCAAGAGGTATGCTTCGTGTCCTTCCGCTTGTTGCCATGTGCGGTCGTCCAGGCGCACCGTGTCACCGTCAATCAGCAGACGGCTGAAACCCTGGCTCTGCCATAGTGCTAACTGCTCTTGCAGCGTACGGCCTTCCGGCAGAATAATCGGGCTGAGCAGATACAGACGTGTGCCGACAGGTTGCTCCTCCATATACGACACCACGTCGCGTATGGTATTCTTGCGAACCTCTTGCCCGCTCACGGGCGAGTACGTCCTGCCCACGCGCGCGTACAAAAGCTTCAGATAATCATAGATTTCCGTAACAGTACCGACGGTCGAACGCGGGTTACGGCTGCTCACTTTCTGCTGAATAGCGATGGCGGGCGGGATGCCTTCTATCTTCTCCACTTCGGGTTTCTGCATCCTACCCATGAACTGGCGCGCGTACGCGCTGAGGCTCTCCACATAGCGGCGCTGCCCCTCGGCATACAGCGTGTCAAACGCCAGCGAACTCTTGCCGCTGCCGCTGACACCTGTAATCACCACCAACTTATTGCGCGGTATCTCTACCGACACATGTTTTAAGTTGTGGGTGTCCGCGCCTTCTATGCGAATACTCTCACTTGTCACTCCTGAATCGCCGCCTCTGCTTCTGCTTTGATGCGCTGGAACTGCTTCGTGCTCATGTCTCGGTCTGCCTCCGTCAGTTTGGGAACGCGGATCGGCGTGCCGATAAGAATATCACTCGGGTTCGTCAAACGGTCTTTGTTAGCCATATAGATATACGGCCACAAGTCACGGTTGCCGTAGTGTTTCTTGGCCAACCATGCCAGACGGCTACCCGGCGTGAGACGCTCGGTAAGCAGAATTTGGTCATAGTGCCATTCTGCTATTTCTTCTACCGGTTCTGCGGCAGGTTCTTCCACTTCAACCACAACTTCTGTTTCTTGCTTCGGTTGCGTCCATTGGTCCAGCCATCCGCTTATCTGCTGGCGGAAGAAGAAGTAACCGATGAGCAGCAGCAACAGCAGAATGACCACGCAAATCAATGTGTCGCGCACAAAATGATAGTTTTTCTTCGGTTCCTCTTCGGGTATGTACGGTTTATAGGGTCTTTCCTCTGGTACATACGTCTTTTCTTCTTTTGGTTCCATAAGCTCTATCTTGTTTTCAATTTTTATTTCCGGTTGAGGTTGTTGTTCTTCCTTTTTCTCCTCTTCTTTCGGACCTTGACCCAATTCACCGAGGATATCTACTATCTCTTCTGCTTGTGCGCCGAGTTTCTTAATGGGGTCCACAGCCTCTACCGGCTCTTGTGGCTCGTCGCTGTGAACAACCGCAAGGCTCTCGACCAGTTCTCTCACACCTGCTTCGGGAGCGAACGCTACTTTGTTGTAGCCTTCGATGATGATTTCCTCACCGGTGGAGATATCCACGCTCTTGCGCGGTGCTACGGGCTGCACTCTGAATGTGCCCAGGCCGTTTATCTTGACCAACTTGTCGTTTTTGAGCGCGGTTATCAGTTGTGCCTGAAAGGCCGAAAGGAATGTAGCGGCCTGTCTCTCGCTCACGCCGGCTCGCGCAGCTAACGCGCGGCGCAATTCTGTCCAACTCAATCTGTCTGCCATAGTTTAGATTTTTTTGAGTTCATCTTTCAAGTTAGCAACAGGTCTGAATACCAGTTGGTTTTTACTCGGCGCTATGGTATGTTCGCCCGTTCTCGGATGAACGATGACGCGCGCTTTGCGTTCTTTGATTTCCAGAGCTCCGAGTCCCTGCATCTGAATGGTCTTGCCGGCCATCAGATTCTCGCGAACGACCGCCGTCAGCGTGTTCAGCAGGTGCTCTGTGTCTTTTTTACTCAGGCTCGCAGCATTTGCCACCAGTCCTGTTAATTCTTTTGTAAGCATGGTATATTATTGTTTGTCTTTTATCTTTCTACTATTTCTCCATACAAATCAAACTCTTCCGCCCGGGTTATCTTCACATCGACGAAGTCGCCAATTCGTCTTTTGTCTTTGAGCGCAGCGGTCTTTTGACTTTGAGCGCAGCGGTCTATCAGCACCTCGCAATCCACTTCCGGGCTGTCATATTGCGTCCGTCCTACCCAGTAATCGCCTTCCTGACGGTCGATAATCACGCGTTCTGTCTTACCCACAAACTGCTGCATCAGTTCAGCGCTTATCTCTTGCTGGATGGCCATCAGCTCCGCAGCACGCGCATCTTTGATCTCTTGCGGGATGTCATCTTTGTAATGTTTGTTCGCGTACGTGCCTTCTTCATCCGAGTAGGCGAAACATCCCATTCGCTCAAACCGCATCTCGCGCACCCATTGTTTGAGTTGTTCAAAATCTTCCTCTGTCTCGCCCGGATGGCCTACCAGTAGCGTTGTGCGGATGCAGATCCCCGGTACGCGCTCGCGAATCTTATGTATCAGCGCGTCCTGCTCTGCACGCGTGATATGCCTGCGCATCAGCTCCAGCATATGGTCCGTGCAATGCTGCAAAGCGATATCGAGATATTTGCACACATTCGCATGCCGCGCCATCACATCCAGCAGTTCCTCCGGAAAGTCGGTCGGGTAGGCATAGTGCAGACGAATCCATTCCACGCCTTCTATCTGCGCCATCTCGTCTATCAATTCCGGCAGCAAATGCCGTTTCTCCAAATCCAACCCATAACTGCTCAAATCCTGCGCAATCACGTTCAGCTCTTTCACGCCTTGGCTCACCAGCCAGCGCACTTCGTCCAATATCTCTGCTTTCGGTCGGCTGGTATGACGGCCTGTTATCAGCGGTATCGCGCAATATGAGCACATCCGGTTGCAACCTTCCGAAATCTTGAGGTATGCATAGTGTTTCGGTGTCGTCAGATGTCGTTCGAACGAGCTGCATGTCGTGGTTTCGAGATTCCGAGATTTCGAGATTTCGAGCTGTTTGACCATGTTCTCAAAATCAAACTTCCCATAGTACTCATCCACTTCCGGCAACTCGGCTTCCAACTCCGCTCTATAACGCTCGCTCAGACAGCCCATGACAATCAGCTTGCGCAGTTTGCCCTGCTTCTTGCGTTCCGCCATTCGGAGTATCATATTGATACTCTCTTCTTTGGCGTCGCCGATGAATCCGCAGGTGTTGATGACGCAAATCTCGCCTTTCGGTTCCTCCGCGTCATGCACGCAATGCCATCCGGCTGCTTCCAGCTGCCGCATCACCCGCTCTGCATCCACCAGGTTCTTCGAGCATCCCAGCGTTATAAAGTCTATATCTCCTTTATGCATAGATAAGCGCCTCCGGAGGCTCTCCGGTCAATTACCCAGGTCGCAATGGAACTTCAGCCTTACCAACCGCACATGCATCTCGTCGTAATAATCCTCGCCCAGTTCCTCCATTGCTTTTTTGATGTTGTCGTCGTCAGCTTCTTTGAAGTACTCGTATATCTCCTCTTCTTCGTCCGGGTCCACCACTTCCTGGATGAAGTAGTCGATGTTTATCTTCGTTCCGCTGAATACGATTGCTTCCAGCTCGTCCATCATCTCCTCCATCGACATGCCGCAACTCTCTGCGAGGTCGTCCAGATCCACACGGCGATCTATAGCTTGGATAATCTGTTTCTTACGCGTCGATTTCTTCGCTACGGTACGGATTCGCAGGTCTTCCGGACGGATTATCTCGTTCTCCTCGACGTACTCTTTTATCACGTGCAGGAACTCTTCGCCGTAGCGTTTTGCCTTTGCCACACCTACGCCCGGAATGGTCAGCAGTTCCTCCATCGTAATAGGATATGTCGTCGCCATGGCTTCCAGACTCGGGTCTTGGAAGATGACGAACGGCGGCACGTCGTTTTTCTTCGCCGTCTTGCGACGGATATCTTTGAGAATGGCGAAGAGCACTTCATCGGCGGCGGCACAGGTTGCTGCAGCGCCGTCCATCACATCTTCGTCCTCATCCACTATCTCAATCGGAACCTCGAACTTACCGGCTCTGCGAATGAATTTCAGACCGTCTTTGGTCAGTTTCAAGTCGCCGTACGAGTCGATATCTTTCTTTATCATACCCACCAGCAGCGCCTGGCGAAGAATGGCGTGCAGTGTGCTCTCTTCCTCATCGCTTGCCGCGCCGAAGTTCTCCAACTCGTCGTGGTGATAACTCATCACTTCGGCTGTCTGGTTGCCGTGGAGAATATCCACGATATGCTCGGCTTTGTGGTGTTCGTTCACCTGCTGGATGGTCTCCAGCGCCAGTTGCAGCAACTCGCTCGCGTCCACCATCTTATAGGTCTTGCGGCAATTATCGCAGTTACCGCATTTCTCCTCGTTGTATTCCTCGCCGAAGTAGTGCAGCAGCAGTTTGCGGCGGCATATCGTGCTCTCCGCATAGCTCTGCGTCTCGAATAGCAGCTGGTTGCCGATGCCTATTTCTTTCGGGGTTTTGTCTTTCTGGAAGCGGCGCAAACGCTCGATGTCGTCCGGGCTGTAGAAACATATACACTGTCCTTCGCCGCCGTCACGGCCTGCACGGCCTGTCTCCTGATAATAGCCTTCCAGCGATTTCGGGATGTCGTAGTGCACCACGAAGCGCACATCCGGCTTGTCGATGCCCATACCGAAAGCGATAGTGGCTACGATCACCTGGCACTCTTCCATAAGGAAGGCATCCTGGTTGGCGCTACGCGTAGCCGCATCCATACCTGCGTGGTACGGGCGCGCGGAGATTCCGTTCACCTGCAGCACTTGCGCCAGGTCTTCCACTTCTTTGCGGGCAAGGCAATAAACGATACCGCTCTTGCCTTCCATACTGCGGATGTAGCGAACAAGGTCTTTGTCCACGTTCTCTGTCTTCGGACGTACTTCGTAATACAGGTTCGGACGGTTGAAACTCGACTTGAAGACGGTCGCGTCCACCATATCGAGGTTCTTCTGAATATCTTTCTGCACTTTGGGAGTGGCGGTAGCCGTCAACGCAATAATCGGCGCTTTGCCGATACGCTGAACCATCGAACGGATTTGGCTGTATTCCGGACGGAAGTCATGTCCCCATTCCGAGATACAGTGGGCTTCGTCCACGGCATAGAAACTGATTTTTACGCCTTTGAGAAAGTCCACATTCTCTGCTTTCTGCAAGCTCTCAGGCGCCAAGTACAGCAGTTTCGTCTTGCCGGCAAGCACATCATCTTTAACGGCGTTTATCTCGCCGCGGCTCAGGCTGGAATTGATGAAGTGCGCCACGCCTTCTACCTCCGAGTAGTTGCGCATCGCATCCACCTGGTTCTTCATCAGCGCTATCAGCGGAGACACCACAATCGCCATACCATCCATGATAAGCGACGGCAACTGGAAACAGAGGCTCTTACCGCCGCCTGTCGGCATCAACACAAATGTGTCTCTGCCCTCCATCACATTGCGGATGATGGCCTCCTGATTGCCCTTGAACGTGTCGAAACCGAAATAGGTTTGCAATGCGTTTACTAATTCCTCGTGCGTAATATTCATGTCCACTCTTGTGTTATGTTCTATTCCTTTTTCAAATTTGGGCGCAAAGATACATAAAATTTTTTACATATGCAATAGTTTGCCCAATTTATTTTCACTTTTTCGCATTTTAAGAAAAGGGAACAAGCTGATAATCGCGGCGAAACGGGGATAAAAGGTCTTTTTTTTTGCTCTTTTTTGAACAAAAAGTATATATATACTATGTATATATATAGTATAAGAGGCATTTTTTGCAATTTTAGGGTTCTATCATATGGGTATCCTATGGGTATGGTATGGGTATCCTATGGTGCGTCTACAATGCGCCTCCGTAATTTGGTCTATATCGGACCGAAAGCAAAAAGGACGAGCGTTTGCCCGTCCTTTTGATTGATTGCTTAACTTCTGTGCAACAATTACTTAACCTCTGCGCCAAGGGCATTGAAGCGCTTGCCCTCACGCTCGATAACCAGTTGTCCGTCCACTATGCGCTTCACAGCTTTTTTGTCATCAACTGTGTTATCCAATGCGGTACCTTTGTCTTGCTCTACATATATATAGCCTCCAAAAGCAGCCCAATCTTCTTTGTAGTTGTTTGTGAAATAAATGTTAACAGAACCATCATGGTCGCTATCAACCGTATAAAAATTATCATTATTCGGGAACTTGTAAACAATAGCGTTTGATTCTACAGTTACCACTTTAATTTGATCGCCTTCTGTGAGTGAAGTAGACAACTTCCATTCGCCCGACTTGTGCTCAACGAAAGGTGTAGAATATAATTCATGTACCTCTTGTCCTGCTTTTTGAAGATAATATCCATTAGCGAGATGGAAGAACGCTCCATCAGTAGTTACAGTAAATACGGTGCCAGTATAGGTAACCGTAACATTAGCAGCCGATGTTAACCTAAAGCAAATGTTATCATCATTATCTCCAGTTAAACCAGCATTTGATTTATCGGTCAGTTGCTCATAGCGACGGGTAATATTATCATCCCACCTGCCTGTCGGCAGTACTACCAACTGATATTCTCCTGCAGCAAGGTTTGTAAAGGTGTAAGTATCGGAATTGGCTTCTATAGCCTTTTCATTCCACGCAGCAGACTCGCCAACTAATGCAGCATTACCTGTAATGTAGTATTTAGGGTTCGTCGGCAGAGTAGAAGAAGCACAAATAATAGGATCTGTACCAGGATTTACCGTTGTGTTGGGATAATAAATCATTACATACCATGTGCCTTCATTACTAACAGCATATAAATTTTCGGTATCTCCAGACTCCCATCCATGGATATCTTTTACGCCAGTATTGTTAGCTGTAAAATCAGTACCATTAAATCCTGTTCTCAGCTTTGAAGAACCATAAGCAGGATTCCAGCTATCAGCCCCCGTTGTGATTTTAAAAGAACCACCCTGTGTTAAAGTATAATACTCATAAAAACCATCTTCACTGATTGTCATTGCAGCTGCGCCCCATGACTCACTAACCAATTCACCTCTATACCAATAGGTATTTCCAAATATGCTCAGACTACAGAGCGCAACAAAAAATAAAGTAAAAACTTTTCTCATAATAATTAGATTGTTAAAATTGTTAAATGATTGATTTTGAACCCGACACATCTACTTCACATAGAGACTTACTTCACATAGAGACTCTCATCACCACAAGAACAACTGCCGAATCTCGAAAATCTCTGCAAAATTACAACAAAATAATCAATTATGCAAGAGTAGAAGCATTTTTTCGACACAAAATGTTCTATTTCTTCTCAAACACATCATTTTGCTGGCGATTTTTAACACGCTCAATGTGTGATGGCATAAAAAATACGCATACCAACGCGCAAACTTCCCTGCAATGTTTCGCTATGTTTCGAAAAAATGTTCAAAATTGTAAAAAAAATCATTTTCCTCTTGCGTATATCAAAAAAATGTAGTAATTTTGTGCCCGATTTTGTAAAATATAGATGACAAATCAATATTTTAGTACCATGCAGAAACGGAATTTATCCTTCGCGCAACTGTTTAATCTGAGCTTTGGATTCTTTGGCGTTCAGATTGCATATGCGCTTCAGAGCGCTAATATCTCCCGTATTTTTGCCACCTTGGGTGCCGACCCTCACACGCTGAGTTTCTTCTGGATTCTCCCGCCGCTGATGGGTATGATTGTGCAACCGTTGGTGGGAAAGTATTCGGATAAGACGTGGACGCGTCTGGGTCGTCGTAAACCTTATTTGCTGGTGGGTGCGCTTATCGCAGTAGCGGTGATGTTGCTGTTGCCGAACGCCGGCGATTTCACTTTTGCTCAATCGGCCTTCCTTGGTCTGAACGCGGCGATGTGGTTCGGGCTTTTCAGTTTGATGTTCCTTGATACGAGTATCAACATCGCCATGCAGCCATTTAAGATGATGGTAGGCGATATGGTGAACGAAGAGCAGAAAGGTACCGCATATGCCATTCAATCGGCTCTGTGCAACGCCGGTTCGGTGGTTGGATATCTTTTCCCGATATTCTTCACGTGGATCGGTATCGCCAACACAGCGCCGGAGGGTGTTATCCCCGATAGCGTGAAATGGTCGTTCTACGCGGGCGCGGCAATATTGATATTATGCTCGCTCTATACCTTTGCGACCGTCAAAGAGCTCAACCCTGAGGAATACGCAGAGTTCCATGGGATTGACGCTAACGCCAAAAAAGATGCCGAATCCGAGGAGAAAGGGTTCATACAGTTGCTCAAGGAAGCTCCGTCCGCTTTCTGGACGGTGGGACTCGTTCAGTTCTTCTGCTGGGCGGCGTTCATGTATATGTGGACCTATTCCAACGGGGCGATAGCCATCAACTGCTTTGGCTGGGACGGCGTGAACGCGGCAGACGCAGCGTTCCAGGATGCCGGAGGATGGGTAGGCGTAGTGTTCTGCGTTCAGGCGGTAGGTTCGCTCATCTGGGCGGCTTTCCTGCCGAAGCTGGAGCACTGGTTCGGCAACAAAGGTGCGTACGCTATATCGCTGGTGGTCGGCGCTATCGGATTTATCTCCATCTGGTTTGTGATGAACCAATATGTTCTCTGGCTCAGTTATGCGCTCATCGGCGCGGCTTGGGCAGCTATGCTGGCGCTTCCGTTCACCATCGTGACGAACGCTATCAAGGGTGGAAATATGGGTTATTATCTGGGTCTGTTCAACTGCACGATTTGCGTGCCGCAGATAGTGGCAGCGCTGTGCGGCAGATCTCTCCTTATATATATATGCGCGCATGTGCAAGCCGGTATGCTGGTGTTGGCAGGTGTGTTCCTGCTATGCGGCGCAGCGGCTGTATTTGCCATCAAAGAGAAATAACAAACAAACTAACATATCTATTATGAAAAACAAACTACTATTATGTGCAAGTTTGATAGCGCTGTCCGCGGCTATTCTGACGGGATGCCAGAAGAAAGAGGACCTGTTCGCTATCGAATCGCAAATCGCACAGAACACGATGAAGGGTTATTATGTATTCATCAAAGTCGATTCTGCCGCGGTAAACACTACTCTGTATGAGTGGAACCTCGCTGAGGATGAAGCACGACAGAGAACCGGTTATCTTCGCGAGTCTTCTACCGGTAATGGTCTTGACGGAGATGTGATTACAAGTCTTACATGGGCAGAGGCAACGATGGCGAAAGATGGTCTTTCAATGTCAGTTCCAGTAAAGGTAGGTGACAAAGACATGACGCTTGTATGGCAGGATGGTGTATTGGTAACCCAAGACTACACCACAACCAAGACCCTTATCTCGATGGCATCCATCTTGCGCACGATTAATGAGAGCTTCGTAAACAAGGATTTTGTGTATAACGACACAACCCACTACATCACTGTTGAGTATGACACCATTCCGTATTTGGCATGGAAGACAGAGGTGGTGAACTTTACGGCACAAGAGATCGAGGATTACAAAGCATATTTGCAAACCATGCTGGATACGCTTCACTGGTTCAATGAGACATATCCGAGCAGAGCCGTGCCTGATACTGTTCGTTTCTCGTCCAAACAGCAGCCCGATGGTACCTATAAAGGTCAGATATCCCGTGCTTACGAAGACAAAGAGATTGATGAAATCGAGACGAACCATGGTCCGCTTCATATCATCAATAGCGAGATGGTATTCAACCGCGACGGCCAGATGGCCAATACCGGTTCGTTCCTCTATCGTGAACAAACATGGACGGAGGAGTTCTATGACGACCCGACCAGCCAAGCAGCAATGCATGAGGATTCTATATTGCAAGTAACGGATGCTAAATGGACTCCGACCGCTATCACCAATGTCAAGAAGTTCGTTGTGACGTACAAGGGACACTTGCAGATGAGTAAGAATAGTTCCATCGGCGGCGAACCTCAGCAGCCTATTTCAAAGGATGAAACCAATTACTTCTTTGATGTTCAACTGTCCGGTTACAATGCACAGGACGGTGAAGTGACGTATAATGAACGCAAGTATAAGATTAAATAAACACCTGATACAATGAAAAACTATTTTCTTTCATTACGCGCAGCGCTTATGACCATCCTGCTGGTAGCAGGTGTTTCCGCTTATGCGCAAGTACCCGTTAACGGTACTGTTATTGACGCGGCTAACGGAGAACCGATTATCGGTGCATCTGTTCTCGAAATAGCACAAACGGTACGATTACTGATTTTGACGGTAACTTTAGTCTCACGGTGCAACCGGGTGCAAAACTCCAGATCTCCTATATGGGATACAAAACCCAGGAGCTGGAGGCTACTTCGCATATGTCCGTGAAACTCGGTGAGGACTCCGAGCTTCTGGACGAAGTGGTGGTAGTCGGTTATGGTGTGGTTAAGAAAAACGATGCTACCGGTTCCGTAACCGCTATCAAACCCGATGAGATGAACAAGGGTCTTACCACCAACGCTCAGGACCTGCTCTCCGGTAAAATTGCCGGTGTGTCTGTCACGAGTGATGGCGGTACGCCGGGTGGTGGCTCTACTATCCGTATCCGTGGTGGTTCGTCTCTGAACGCCTCCAATAGCCCGCTTATCGTCATCGATGGTCTGGCTATGGATAATAACGGTATTCCGGGTGCAGCGAACCCGCTGTCGATGGTCAACCCGTCTGATATCGAGACCTTCACCGTCCTCAAGGATGCTTCGGCAACTGCCATCTACGGTAGCCGTGCATCAAACGGTGTCATCATCATCACCACCAAGAAAGGCCACTCAGGCCAGAAACTGAAAGTGACCTACGATGGTAACGTATCCTTCGGTACGCTGACTAACAAGCTCCAGACCCTTACGGGCGACGAGGCACGTGCGTACGCTATGGCGCTTGGTTACAGCCGCGAAGAGATGGCTTATCTCGGCACAGCTAATACGAATTGGCAGGACCAAGTATACCGTACAGCAGTCTCCACGGACCACAATGTTTCGTTCATGGGCGGTTTTAAGGATAAGATAGTGGATATGCCGTATCGTGCATCTATCGGTTATACGCTGAACAACGGTACTATCAAGACCAGCCAGATGCAGCGTGTGACAGCCTCGATTAACCTCAACCCCTCCTTCCTGGACAAACACCTTACCTTCAACCTCAATGCGAAGGGATTGTATATCTACAACAGCTATGAGCCGGGTGTGGTAGGCGCCACCATTTACATGGACCCGACGCAGCCTATAATGGTTCCGGAAGAGGGCGTGAAAGGTATATACGGCGATGTGCTGCTTTCCTACGAGGATGCAAAGAATTTCGGTGGGTATTGGCAACCGACGTCTGATGCTGCATACAGCGATCCGGCGTGGCCGCTCAAGCCGAAGGACATCTGTACGTACAACCCCGTTTCTGCGCTCAATCAACAATCGTCAATCGCCAATTCCGGAGCGTTCGTAGGTAACCTCGAGGCGGATTATATGATTCATGGCTTTGAGGATATGCACCTCCACGCCAATTTCGGTGCTGACTACTCATTCGGTAAGCAGGTGTCAACCAACCTGCCGACAGGCGCATCCAACCACTATTACGGTTGGAATGGCTATGAAAAGAAGCAGAAATACAACCTCCAGTTCAACTGCTACGCGCAGTATTATAAGGACTTCACGGAGACACAGCATTTCGATGCCATGGTCGGTTACGAGTGGCAGCACTTCTACAACGACTCCTATCGTGAAGGTAGCGGAAGGTATCAGCCTACGTGTACCAAACTGGATGACAAAGGACAGCCTCTGGCCGGCACGCCGTTCAACTACCAGACCGGCGAATCCAAGACAGAGAGTTACCTTGTTTCTTTCTTCGGCCGTATTAACTACATCGGATGGAACCAATTGATGGTAACGGCTACATTCCGTGCGGATGGTTCCAGCCGTTTCGCAAAAGAGAACCGCTGGGGTTACTTCCCATCTGTGGCGCTCGGTTGGAAAATCAAAGAGACCTTCATGAAAGATGTCAGCTGGCTGAGCGACCTCAAACTCCGTCTCGGTTACGGTATCACGGGTCAGCAGGAAGGTATTGGCGATTATCCGTATATGGCTAAATATACGCAGACAATCAACTATGCTGCCTATTATCCTGTAGGTGGCAACAACTATGCTACTGAAGACAAGGAAGCAAACGTGCTCAATCCGGCAGAGGGTCAGTATGTAATGGACCAGAACGGAAATATCCTGTATTTCAGTTATCGTCCGGAAGGATTTAACTATAGCCTGACTTGGGAGAAGACGACCACGTACAATGCCGGTATCGATTTCTCGTTCCTCAACAACCGTATCTCCGGTAACGTAGATTACTACTACCGCCGTACAGACGACCTGCTCAACAGTGTTCGCGTGGCTGCCGGTACAAACTTCAGCAACTATATCATGTCCAACGTAGGCTCGCTGAGCAACCAGGGTGTTGAGTTTGCGCTCAATGCGGTAATCCTGGACTACGGAAAGAAGTTCAAATGGGATTTCGGATGCAATGTGACTTGGAATCAGAACAAGATTATCCGTCTGAATAACGGTGAGGATGAAGCTCCGGTGAAGACCGGTGGTATCAGCTCCGGCGTCGGTAATACGATTCAGCAGCACGCAAAGGGTCACACCGCATCTTCGTTCTATGTATATGAGGCGAAACCTGCGTACCGCGATGATGGAACCAAATATTGGTATATAGTGGACCGTGACCAGAGCGGTAAGATTGACGAGAACGATAAGTACTACTATCACGCCCCGTCTGCACCTGTATCGCTTGGCTTCCAGATGAAGTTCCAGTTCTATAACTTCGACCTGGGTATGTCCTTCCGCTCCAATATCGGCAACTATGTGTATAATGATGTGAAGGCGGCTAACCTCCAGATGGTTACGAGAATTAACTACAACAAGAACAACTACGTGCAAGGTGTGCTCCGCAACTGTTTCACTACCTATTATGTTGATAATATGCGTTCGGACGAGCTTTACAGCAATCCTGAAGGCACATCGAAGTTCGCCGAGTGGTATGCTACCGACTACTTCGTGGAGAATGGTTCGTTCCTCCGTTGCGATAATATTACGCTCGGTTATTCGTTCCAGAAGAGCAAGATTGCCGGTCGTGCGTTCTGTACCGTAAGCAACCCGTTCGTCATCTCCAAATATTCAGGTCTTGATCCGGAGGTGTTCGGCGGTATTGACAACAACCTCTATCCGCGTTCGATGACCACCGTGCTCGGTATTAACCTTCAGTTCTAATTCATTGTGAAACATTTAATACAAACGAATATGAAAAGATTTTGGAATTATGTAGTATTGGCCGTTGTGGCTCTTGGTATGGCTTCGTGCGTACAGGACCTTAATACAACGCCGATTGATAAACACTCTACTACGGGTTTCAATCAAGATGCATTGTTCACCAAGATATATGCTACGCTGGCTACCACGGGTCAGCAAGGTCCTGCTGGTTCTGCTGATGTGGCGGGCGCGGACGAAGGTGTGTCCGGTTTCTACCGTGTGATGTGGGAGTTGAACGAATTCCCGACCGATGAAGGTTGGTGGATTTGGGGTGACCCCGGTGTCGGCGAGGCTCGTACTATGGAGTGGAATGGCGATAACGCGCTCGTGAAGATGCTGTACGACCGCTTCATCATTGTAATCATGTATTGCAACCACTTCATCTACAATGCAGCCTTGGATGTAAGCGATGCAAAGGGTCAGCAGCAACTGGCTGAGGTACGCTTTATTCGCGCCCTCAACTATTGGTATATGCTGGATATGTTCAAGTATTCACCGTATCTGGATGAGCAGAAGAAGCAGGAAATGACGCTGAAGGGTCAGACCTACTATCCTGAGTTTAAGTCGCGTCCGGAATTATACGACTGGTTGCAGCGTGAGTTGCGTGTATTGGTCGGTGATACAATCGATGCAGCGGGTGAGTATCCTGCGCAGGTGGAGTTGCCGGACAACCGTCTCCAACTTTACCGTATCGACAAGACAGCTGCCTGGCTGCTGTTAGCTCGTCTGTATCTCAATGCTGAGGTATATACCGGCACACCCCAATGGGAGAAAGCTAAAGACGCAGCGGACCACGCTATTAGCGGACCATATTCGCTCTACACCCAAGAAAAGATGTGCCCGGATGGCACTCGTTTCTCTGCATACCAGCAGCTCTTTATGGGCGATAACGATGTGAACGGCGCACAGAAAGAAGCCGTGCTCCTCATTTATCAGGACGGTAACTACTGCCAGTCCTATTGCGGATCTCCGTTCGTGATAGCATCTAACCGCGATGTCGGTATGACGCCATGGGGATGCTCCATGAGTTGGAAATGCTTCCGCTCTTCTCCTGAACTGGTGTACAAGTTTGTGAACCCAAATGCAGCTGAAAGCATGAAATTCAATGAGTACGAGATGCCTATTCAAGCCGGCGACGACCGCGCTATCTTCTGCTCCTATGTGGAGGGCAACACGTATAAATGGAAATTGACGGGTGGAGCGTCATCTGATTTCTATGCTTGCTGGGCATGCCCGAAATTTACAGCGGTATATTCCACTGCTGATAGTTTGGGACAAGTCAGCGGATCACACTCTGAGTGGGCCGATACCGATATCCCGTTCATGCGTATCGCCGAGGCATATTTGACCAAGGCAGAAGCCATGTTCCGCTTGGGCGATGTAAATGGCGCCAAGACGCTGATAGATAACTCTATCCGCGCTCGTGCAAAAGCTGTGCCGCTGGATAATCTCACAGAGGCAAAACTCTGCGATGAGTGGTGCCGCGAGTTCTGGGGTGAAGGTCGTCGCCGTACAGATCTCATACGCTTCAATCGTTTCGCAGGTCCGCAGGCTGATGAGCATAGCTATCAGTGGGAAGGCCGCGCCGGCTCTGCTACCTACAAGTCCATGGAGGAGAAATGGAACTGGTTCCCGATTCCTTCGGATGACAAGCGTGTTAATCCGAATTTCAAGACTCAGGTGCTTGCTACCTCTGAACTCGAGGGTGGTGATGGCTATACATATGTACAATAAGAAAACATCATTATTTGATGCAATTAATATTATTACTAACAAACCAAATTAACATTATTAACAATTAAAATCTTTTAAATTATGAAGAAGATTTATGCATTTTGTGCTGCTGCTCTGATGAGCGCAAGCATGTTTGCTGCAGTTCCAACGGAAGCTGACCTCGCTAAAACTTATGACCTTCAGAACAATGTAGTACTTTGTGTACAATTCATTGACGAGGCTACCGTTTGTCGTGACATTCGTTTCGTTGGCTCTTCAAACAACTGGGGTAAAGGCGAAGGCAGCTCTGAAGCTTTTGCTAACTGCGAGAAATTCGTATTGCTTCCTGGTTTTGAGGAAGATGGTTGGTATGCAGCTGAGTTGGAGTATTCGGATGGCTTCTATGGCAAACCGATGCAAGAAACAGAAGATGGCGCTTGGTCTTGGGACTGGCAGCCTGGTAAACCTGACGCTTGGGTACATGTAGGTGGTAACGAGGCTACTCTTAATGAGGAAAACGGCACTGAGACTTCTGCTGGTTACGGTTCCGCAGGTGCTTACATTTATCAGATTAAGTACTGGAAGAACCACAAGAATCCGTGTGTCCCGGCAATTCCTCACCACTACTCCATCACTCTCTATGCTCCGGACGCTTGCGCAGAAATGAAGCCCGCTATTGCTGGTGATGATATGGGATGGTCTTCAAATGAAATGAGCGAAGAGTTGGATGAAGATTTCAACACAGTTTATGTTTACAGTTTCGTAGGTCAGGAAGGTCATAGCTTCAAATTTAAAGAGCTTACGGATACCGATTGGTCGAATGAGATGCAGTATAAAGATACTGCTAACGATGAGTGGGTAAACGGCCCAAATCATGTACTTACTGCAGATTCAATTATCGTTCTCGATTATAGCGACAATGCATTGTATCGTTTTGCTCAGTGTAAAGATGAGCCGCTTGAGACAGTTGCTGTCTTTGCTCTCCTTCCGGCAGGTGCTCCTGCATCTGGTGTAGAAATCATTGGTACCTTTAATGCATGGGCTGATCCGGAAAAGGGTGGAGAACCTGTTGTTATGGAAATCAATGCTGAGGGAGCTTATGTTGCTACCGTTCAAGCTACTAGCAGCGATCAGTTCAAATTCCGTGAGGCTGGTACCTGGGATAACGAAATTCTTCAATTCGTTCCGGCAAATGAAGAAGGCCAAGAAGGTAAATGGGATGGATTGAAAAATATCGCGTTCGGAAAAGTATGGAAAGATGGCGAAGGCGATTTGCTTGGTAAGAAGGTAGTTGATATCGACTTTACCAATCCTGCAGAGTATTGCTGGAAAGTTGCTGAAGGTATTGAGAATATCGTTCTGACCGAGAAGGCACAGAAAGTTGTTGTTGATGGTGTTCTCTACATCGTTCGTGACAATAAGATGTTCAACGTACAGGGTGCACAAGTTCGTTAAGAACCCCGTCCTGTAGGACAAAAGAATAGCCCGGGCAAATGCTCGGGCTATTTTTATTGTACTTATTGAAGTAATTATTTCTGCATCTGGAATTGTCCTTTAGAACCTTTCTTTACGATGAAGGTGCATTGGCCGGCGAAGGCGTGCATCTTCGGTTCTACGAAACTATCCAGACAAGCTGCATCGCCGTTAGCGGCCGCAACAAAACCGTCGCCTTTGTAGGTAATTAAGTTATTGGCAAAGGGGCAGAGGTTGCCTTTCTTGTCCACTACGCGGATGGTCATGTAGCAAAGCTCCTCCGGTTTCTCGCTTTCGTTTGCACAGATGACTTCCAGATGGTGCGGTTTGCCGGCAGTACAGATACTTTCGCGTGCTGCTTCTTTGCCGTCTGCGTCATATGCTACCACTTCGATTTTGCCTTTCTTATAGGGCACATCAAACCACATCAATCTATAACGCGGTAATAACTCCGGTCGCGGCTGTGAACCCCATTCGGGCACATTGAAGGTGCCTACCTGCGGCATCGGACTTACGCCTTTGATGGTTTCGCCTTTGGCTAGACGCTCTGTTTCTGCGGGTGTCGCGAAACGCAGTTTGCCGTAACTCTTACCGTTGACGAAGAGTTCCGCCTCTGGGTATGACGTGTAGCAGAAGACAGGCACTTTCTCGCCCCTCTTCCAGTTCCAGTGCGGCAGTATATGGAGTGTGGCTTCGTTTTTGTTCCACTGGCTGCGATAGAGCCAGAAGCGGTCTTTGGGCAGCGAAGCGAGGTCAATGATACCGAAATAGGAACTATGGCTGGGCCATGCGTCTGTGTCGTATGGCGAAGGCTCGCCTAAGTAGTCGAAGCCTGTCCATACAAACTGGCCGAGCGTCCAGTTATAATCGTCCTGCAGCTGGAAATCCTGCTCGGGCAGTCCCGACCATGCACAGTATTCGAGGTCGTATCCGCTACTTTGGTTATCATCGTAGTGGGCGTCCGGCTGGATGATAGCAGGAATCTTATATACGCCTCGGCTGGAGACCGTTGAAGCCGTTTCGCTACCAAGAATCATCTTCTGCGGCAGGTTCTCATAGCCTTCAATATAGCGGCCCGTGCGATAGTTGAATCCCGGCAATTCGACCGCTGCTCCAAAGCCGTTGTGTATCACATGCATCGCTTGGTCCATTCCGTTTGTCACAGGGCGCGTCGGGTCGAGTTGATGGAAGAGGTCCTGTAGCTCGGTGACGATGCCGATACCGTCATCTAACACTTGGTTCCACACCTCATTGCCGCTGGACCAGAGCATCACACAGGCGTTGTTGCGATAGTGCTTCACCATATTGGTGACGTCCCATTTCCACCAGTCGTTGAACTCCACGCTGTAGTCATTCTCCGTTTTGCCGTGGTTCCATACATCGAAAGGCTCAATCATCATCATCATTCCCATCTCATCGCACAGCTCTACCAGTTCCGGCGCGGGCATGTTGTGGCTTGTGCGGATAGCATCGCATCCCATGTCTTTGAGCATCGCGATTTGGTGACGAAGCGCGTCTTTATGAATAGCCGCTCCAAGCGGTCCGAGGTCGTGGTGGTTGCACACACCTTTGAACTTACGCGTCTCACCGTTGAGTTGGAAGCCGTTTCCCGGCGTGTAGGAGATAGAGCGAATGCCGAATCGTGTCTTCACTTCGTCGAGGAGGGTATAGGCGTTGGCATTGGCATTAGTCGGCTTATAAACTCTCGTGCGGGCGGTGTATAAATGCGGTGTCTCCGGGCTCCAGAGTTTGGGTTCCTTCACTTCCGCTACGCCTTGCTGACCGAAGATGGTAGCTACCACGTCATTCCCGAAGAGAATATCCGTCCGTACAAACACTCCCAGTTGTTCGGCTGTCGCTTCGTCCACTCCGTTCTGCAGGTCGATATCGGGTCGCTTTCTACCAAATGGACGTTGCGATACAAGCCGGCTCCCGGATACCAACGGCTCTGCTGGGGTTTGTTCTCCAAAAAGACATCGATATCCACGCTGTCGCCTATGATGAGTTGGGGTAGGATGTAGCAATCAAAGGTGTTGTAACCATAGGGCCAATAAACCATCTCTTCGCCGTTCACATAGACATCGGCGTGACTCATTGCTCCATCGAAGACAAGCGTGTAGAAGCGGTCTTTCTTCACCGCCACGCGTGTCTTGTAGTGCCCTTTCCCCATCCAGGGCAGACCACCGCTACGGCCTGTTTTCCAGGTCGCTTCATTCTCTCCGTTCTGCACGACGATGACTTTCTGCAAGTCGTTTGCGCGGTCGAAAGGTCCGCTAATGGCCCAGTCGTGCGGCACTTGCACGGTGTACCACGTGGTATCTACACTCGGCATCTGTTCCGAAGGTTCTTGCCGGAACTGCCATGTCGTCAGCAAGGTGCTGATGGCTAATAGGATTGTAAACATATTCTAATACGTAGGTTATACTGACGTTACGGTAACGTCACGCTTATGTTATGCTTATGTTATGCTTATCTTATGCTTATGAAAGCTTTTTCTATCGCTATTCATAGGAAACGATACTCTGTTAGTTCATCGAGTTTCTCGTTTGGACGGAGAATGATGTTCGGGAAGTTAGCATGATTGATGCTATCCGGCCAGTTCTGCGCTTCGAGGCACACGGCGTGCTGGATATCATACACTTGTCCGCTCTTTCCTTCGTTCTGCTCGACCCAGTTGCCGGTATAGACTTGGAGTCCTTTCATGGTTGTCCAGCACTCCATGGTCCGTCCGTCGGCGGAGACGGTAGCGGCATGGCGCAACTCTTTGGGTGCATCGCCGTCGCAGAGACACCAGTTGTTGTCAATACCTCTGCCGGGTGCGAAGAACGGGTCGTCAATACGGTCGCCGATACGCACAGGCTGGCGGAAATCCATAGGCGTTCCTTCCACCGGTGCTATCTTGCCTGTCGGACAAGCGGTCTCATCGAAAGGCGTATATCGGTCTGCAAACACTTGCAGGATATGGTCGTGTATTTTGCCGCTTCCTTCGCCTGCGAGGTTGAAATAGGCATGGTTGGTCATGGCAACGAGTGTCGGCGCATCGGTCTTCGCTTCGTAGTGGATGCGGAGTGTGTTGTCTTTGGTGGCCGTGTATGTCACCCATACGTCCAGGTTGCCGGGATAGCCTTCCTCTCCATCTTTGGCGCGATAGTGCAGTTTGATTTCAAACAGGCTCTGCTCCACCACTTCCCAGATTTTGGCGTTGAAGCCCTCGATGCCGCCGTGCAGGCTGTTTGTGCCGTTGTTAATCGGCAGTTGGTAAGCCTTGCCGTCCAGCGTGAACTGCCCGTTTTTGATACGGTTGGCCACGCGTCCGCATATAGCGTTGAAATAGGTCTCTTTGGTTCGCCATTCCTCCGCAGAGCGGAAGCCAAGGACGATATCCTTGACTTCGCCTTTGCGGTTGGCTACCAGCAGTTTGGTTATCTTGGCGCCGAGGTTGGAAATCTCCACCCTCAGTCCGCCGGAACTTTTGATTGTATAGAATTGAATTGGTTTCATAATCTCATCACTCCATCTCCGATTTCAGCTACATAGAAGTCTGCCTTGAGACCTGTCTTCTTCTCGTATTCCGCTCCTACGAACGCTTTGAATTTCTCGATGGCCTCGTCCTTTACCAAGCTTACTGTACATCCGCCGAAACCGCCACCTGTCATGCGGCTACCGAGCACGCCTTCTACTTGCCAAGCGGCTTCTGCGAGTGCGTCCAGTTCGGGTCCTGTCACTTCATAATCGTCGCGCAGGGACACATGGCTGGCCGTCATCAGTTCGCCGAAATAAGCTATCTCGCCTTTCTTGAGCGCCTCAACAGCCGCGGCTGTACGTGCCACTTCGCCTACCACGTGACGCGCACGCTTCTTGGCAATGGGGTCTGTGATAGCGCCTTCCACTTCTTTCCAGTCGTCCTCCGTCAGTTCGGCAAGATACTTAATCGGTTTCACTTTGCATATCTGCTCCACGGCGGTCTTGCACTGGTTCACGCGGTCGTTGTATGCGCCGCTGTCGAGGTGGTGCGGGCTGTGGGTATTGGTGATGACCACTTTGATGCCGTTGAGTTTGACGGGCACGTGCTCGAATTCGAGCGTATCGCAATTGAGGTAGATAGCATGGTCTTTCTTGCCCTGTGCACTTGCGAACTGGTCCATGATGCCGCACATCACTCCTGCGTATTCATGCTCACATGCCTGTCCGATGAGCGCCAACTCTGTGCGGTATTTCTTGTCATCCGCATCCTTCCAGTGCATCTCCTCCGTGAAGGCACGCGCCGTAACCACTTCCATCGCTGCACTACTGCTCAGACCGGCTCCGGCAGGCACATTGCCGTAGTAGAGCAGGTCGTAACCGCTCTGCAGTTTTGCCTCCGGATGACGGCGTGCGATAATCTCCATACAGCCGAGTGCATAATTGCACCAAGCTCTATCCGGTTGCGGCTTGATAGCATCCAGCGCTATCTCATATACCTGCGGCATGTTCATCGAGTGGAAACGCAACACGCGGTCGTTATTCTTGGCGAGCAGCAGCCATGCGCCGAAACTGAGTGCGCAGGGGAAAACGCAACCGCCGTTGTAGTCGGTATGTTCTCCAATAAGGTTCACGCGCCCGGGCGCGAAATAGATTTGCTCTGCCTTGTGACCATAGGCTTTCTCAAACGCAATTTGCATCTCTTGTGTTGTCATAATAATAGGAATTTAAAGAATTTTTACAAAAAAGTGCACAAAGATACAAAAAAATTTTGATATATGCAAAAAAAGTATTAACTTTGCACACAAATCAAGATTAAAACACCGTTAAACACTTAAATTTTACAGGCCATGATTCGTGAAATCGTACTCTATTCGTTGATTTTTGTCCTCATCGGACTAATGTTCGTTTCGTTCTTTTTGGTATGGCGATGGTTCGATGTCAAAGACCGTCTGAAAGTGGTTCGTGAGGCGACCCGTGAGCAGACCATGCAGGCTATCCGTCGTTCGCACAACAAATGCCGCGTATTGCTGTATATATGCTTGGGTTTGGCGATTGCGTATATTCCTATTCCCTTGTTCCTCGGGGATTACTATGGCACGCTGGCGTATCCGGCTGTGGTGATATTGGCCGAGTGCCTTATCCTGTTTGGTCTTCGTGCTCGTGTGAAAGAGTGCGCCGAGAGCATCGATGATGTGATAGCAGAGAATGAGGAGCATGTGCGTGAGGCTGCGGAGGCGCGTGAGCGTGAGCGCGAGCAATGGAGACGCGATGCGAAGGATCTGAACCCGAAAGCTCAGGCGGTCATCAAGGAGTATCTGGGTGATAGTTATGAGACCTGGTTCAAGCATGATATTCTGCTATCCCGCTGCGTGCTGGCCAATAGAGAACTGGGTTTGCTCTATGCGCAGGGCATCGTTATTCCGTTCTCCGAAATCATGGAGGTACGCCACGGACGCAAGGACCTTAAGCTCGTGACGAATAACAGCACGTATCCGTTCATCACTATTGACTTCGGTACGCTGCCTATCAATCCGGAAACAGGCTGCAAGTACAAAGACGAGATTGCAGCCGAACTGGAGAAAATCTTAGCGCTTTAATAGCTCTCTTCCGTATTGGGGAATGTGCCCTCTTTAACGGCTGTGATGTAGTCATTCACGGCCGTTTTTACTTCGCCTGCCAGGTTGGCAAAATGGCGGAGGAACTTCGGTTTGAAGCCTTGGTTGAGTCCGAGCATATCGTGCAGTACGAGCACCTGTCCGTCGCATCCGTTGCCCGCTCCGATACCAATAACAGGGCAGCTGACGGCTTTGGTAACCTGCTCTGCCAGCGCTGCAGGTATCTTCTCCAGTACAATGGAGAAACAGCCGGCTTCGTCCAGCAGTTTGGCGTCATGCAGCAGTTTGGCAGCCTCTGCTTCTTCCTTGGCGCGCAATCCATATCCACCGAATTGGTTCACGCTCTGCGGCGTCAGACCGAGATGACCCATCACCGGTACACCGGATTGAACCATATGGCGAATGGCGGGTAGAATCTCTTCGCCGCCTTCCAGTTTCACGGCGTCGCAACCGCTCTCTTTCAATATCTTGATAGCATTTCGGACCGCTTCCTCTTCGCTCACCTGATAACTGCCGAAGGGCATATCGCATACCACGAGAGCATGCTGGGCGGCGCGAACAACACCTTTGGTCAGAAAAATCATCTCGTCCACCGTGATGGGGAGTGTGTATTGGTTGCCGCATACCACATTGCTGGCGCTGTCGCCTACCAGGAGCATATCGATGCCCGCTTCGTCCAACAGCGAAGCAAGCGTGAAATCATAACTGGTGAGCATGGCTATCTTCTCGCCGTTCACCTTCATCTGCCGCAATTTGGCGGTAGTCAATCTGCTGTTTTGTACGTGTACACTCATATCATTTTCCGCTCTGCGATTTACTATTTTCGCAAAAAAGCGCACAAAGGTACAACAAATTTTGCATATGTGCAAAAAAAGTTGTAATTTTGCACTCGAAAACGAACTTAATCGTGCCTTGTGGCTGATAAATGAAGCGAAATACCGTCATATTTGCCGTTTCGGCGGTTCTGTTAGTGGTCCTTTTCTGTGTGGATGTGTGCAGCGGCAGCCTCTGGCTGTGGCCGTTTGGTGAGCTGTCGCCGATGGAGTCGAATATCCTGCATGCCATCCGTTTGCCGAAGGCGCTGACGGCTGTTTTGGCGGGTGCTGCCTTGTCGGTGTCGGGTCTTATCATGCAGACGCTTTTCCGCAATCCTCTTGCCGGACCGTATACGCTGGGCGTCTCGTCCGGCGCCAGTCTCGGCGTTGCGTTGCTCACGATGCTTGGCGGACTTTTCTCATCGCTTGCTTTTCCGCTTTTCGCTGTCGGTCTGCCGATAGCTGCTTGTGTGGGTGCCACGTTGGTGCTGATGCTTGTGCTGGCCGTCAGCCGCCGTGTGACGAGCAATGTCAGCCTGCTTATCGTCGGAATGATGTTCGGCTCGATAGCCGGTGCGTTGGTCAGCCTGTTGCAGAATTTCGCGAATCCCGATGCGCTTAAGCTCTTTATTGTCTGGACCTTGGGGTCGCTCAGCAGCGTAGGGTGGAGTGATATGCAGTTGATGGTTCCTATCCTGCTTCTCGGCGCACTGTTTGTACTGCTGACGCTCAAGCCGCTCAATGGTCTTCTTTTGGGCGAAGACTACGCTCGCGGTCTGGGTATCGATGTGCCGCGTACGCGTCTGTTTATCGTGCTGGCAACCGGTCTGCTGGCCGGTGGCGTCACGGCTTTCTGCGGACCTATTGCGTTCATCGGCGTGGCGGTTCCGCATATCGCGAGAGGCATCTTCCGCACGTCCAACCATCGCGTCACCATCCCTGCTTCGGCGCTCCTGGGTGCTTCGCTGCTGCTGGTATGCGATGTCCTCTGTTCGCTGTTCACTTATCCGTTGCCGGTCTCCACGGTCTCTGCGCTATTCGGAGCGCCGGTCATCATCTGGATTATCCTCAAGAATAAATAAAATATAGGCACCCGTGCGGATGCCTATATCGTTTAACGAAAAGCGAGAGCTTATTCGGCAGCGTCGTCTTTCTTAGCTGCTTTCTTGGCTGTTTTCTTAGCCGGCTTCTCTGCCTCTGCTTCCATAGAAGCTTTCAGCTCTGCCAGTGCGGAAAGGTCACCAAGGGTGGTCTTCTCAACCTTCGGCATGTCGAGTTGCGGTTCCTCTGCTTTAGCTTTGGTAGCCTTCGCTGCCTTTGCCGGAGCCTCTTTGCGCTCCTCCCATGTGCGGAGGTGCGAAACGAGGATGCGCTTAGCATCGCGGTTGAACTCGATTACCTTGAAGTTGAGCGTGTCGCCTACAGCAACCGGTGTCTTGTCCTCTTTCTGGAGGTGGCGGGTCGTGCAGAATGCCTCAACGCCGTCCTCAAGCGAGATAACTGCGCCCTTGTCGTTGATCTCAACAACCTTGCCTTCTACAACGGTATCCACGCCGAACTTAGCCTCAAGCTCCTCCCAAGGATTCTCCTCGAGTTGCTTGTGACCAAGGCTCAGACGACGGTTAGCTACGTCGATGTCAAGAACGACAACCTCAATCTGTGCACCGATCTGAGTGAACTCATTCGGGTGTTTGATTTTCTTGGTCCAGCTCAGGTCGCTGATGTGAATCAGACCGTCAACGCCTTCCTCGATCTCAACGAATACACCGAAGTTGGTGAAGTTGCGAACCTTAGCCCAGTGGCGAGTGCCGACAGCGTACTTGGTCTCAACGTTTGCCCAAGGATCGTCCTTCAGCTGCTTGATACCAAGGCTCATCTTGCGCTCTGCGCGGTCGAGTGTCAGGATAACAGCATCTACTTCGTCGCCAACCTTCAAGAAGTCGTTAGCGGAACGGAGGTGCTGGCTCCAGCTCATCTCACTTACGTGAACGAGACCCTCAACGCCCTCTGCGATCTCAACGAATGCACCGTAGTCAGCCATAACGACTACCTTACCATGCACTTTGTCGCCAACCTTCAGGTTCGGATCGAGAGCATCCCATGGATGCGGAGCGAGTTGCTTCAGACCGAGAGCGATACGCTTCTTCTCCTCGTCAAAGTCGAGGATAACCACGTTGATCTTCTGGTCGAGTTGCAGCAGCTCGTGCGGGTCGTTAACGCGGCCCCAGCTGAGGTCTGTGATGTGGATAAGACCATCCACGCCGCCCAGGTCGATGAATACACCGTAGTTGGTGATGTTCTTAACCGTACCTTCGAGCACCTGACCCTTCTCGAGCTTCGAAACAATCTCTTGCTTCTGTGCCTCGAGCTCAGCCTCGATGAGTGCCTTGTGGCTAACAACTACGTTGCGGAACTCCGGATTGAGTTTCACAATCTTGAACTCCATCGTTTTGCCAACGAGGATGTCGTAGTCGCGAACCGGCTTCACGTCAATCTGGCTGCCCGGCAGGAATGCCTCCATACCGAGAACGTCCACGATCATGCCGCCTTTCGAACGCCATTTGATGTAACCGGTAACGATTTCGCCTGCGTTGTAAGCCTCATTAACGCGGTCCCATGCGCGAGCGGTGCGAGCCTCTTTGTGGCTCAATACGAGCTGACCCTTCGTGTCCTCCTGGCTCTGGATGTAGACTTCCACTTTGTCGCCTACCTTCAGATCCGGGTTGTAGCGGAACTCCGCTGCAGGAACGATACCGTCGGATTTGTAACCTACATTAACGACTACCTCACGCTTGTTGATACTGATAACGGTACCCTCAACGACCTCATTGTCCTTGATGGCGCTCAGCGTTTCGTTATACTTTTGGATTTCTTCTTCGTTTTGTTTGCCTTGCTGTTGTGCTTCATAGGCATCCCAGTCGAAGTTCTGGAGAGAAAGATTTTCTGCCATTGTTGGTAGATAAGGATGGGAACCAAAGCTTTGAATCTTCAAATCTTCAAATCTTCAAATCCCCTTTAAAGGGTTAAACATGTTAGCCTCTTTCAGCCGCATGGATTCTCGGGTGTCGAGCCACTCGACCGAAAAAGCACGCAAAGGTACTGCTTTTTTCTCATTTGACCAAATTTTTTGTGATTTATTTTACGCGAATGTGCATTTTTTTATAAAAATGCGCACTAAACCTTGCAAATATGAAAAATTTTTAGTAATTTTGCGCCGTATTTTCAATATTTTGCTAAAAATGGAGAAAAAAGTAGCATTAACCGAAGAATTGATTGAGCCTATTGAGCAGCAAGAAGAACAGAAGGCTCCCATGTTAGACGCATTTTTCCGTATCCACGATTTCCTCGTTGACCATGCCTTCATGCCGATTCGCCGGCAGCTCATGGACGAGATTGACTGGAATGACCGCCTCATTGCTATCAAAGGTGGACGAGGTGTTGGAAAAACCGACTTCCTTCTCACTCGTATCAAGGAGATTGAGACGGAGTGGAAGAATACGCCCGATCCGGAACCCGGGAAAGGCAGACGCCGCCCGCGTAAGTCTAAAAAGGACATACGCCCGTGCCTCTATGTCAATCTCAACGATTTCTATTTCACGGAGCATTCGTTGCTCGATTTAGCCGCTGATTTTGTCAAAACGGGCGGCAAGTACCTTTTCTTCGACCAGTTGTTCAAGTATCCGAACTGGTCACGCGAGCTCAAGCGCTGCTATTCGCGGTTCAGAGACCTCAATATCGTCTTCTGCGCTACGCCCGTCATGCCGATTGATGAGGAGAATAACGACCTCAAGGATATCGTCAAGACCTATAACCTGCGCGGATTCTCCTTCCGTGAGTATCTGAACCTGCAGACAGGCTTGCGCTTCCGCTCCTATTCCTTGGAGGAAATCATACAGCGCCATGCTTCTATCTCCCGCGAGATATGCGAACGCGTGCATCCGCTTGATTATTTCAAGGCGTACCTCCATCACGGCTATTATCCCTCCTATCTGGAGTCCAAGTCGTTCGAGGCGGAGCTGCTCAAGACCATGAATAGCCAGCTCGAGGTGGATGTGCTCATGATCAAGCAGATTGATGTGGCGTGCTTGCATAAGTTGCGCAAACTGCTCTATATCCTCCTCCGCGAGGCGCCGGGACCGCTGAACGTCAGCAATATATCTGAGGAAATCGGCCTGAGCCGGGCTACGGTGATGAACTATATCAAGTATCTCAAGGACTCGCGTCTGATCAACCTCCTCTATCCTGAGGACAAGAACTTCCCGATGAAGCCGACACGGGTCTATATACATAATCCCAACCTGGCGCAGATGATTTTCACGCGCGAGGTGGCGCCGATGGACCTCTATGAGACCTATTTCTATACGGCTATACACGGCGCGCATAAGGTGAACGCCACCGAGCGAAGCGCTATGTTCATCGTCGATAACTCTCATTACTTCGATGTGCGCGAGAAGACATCCGTGCGTGATACGATTCGCCCGACCGCGGTTGCCGAACTCGAGCTCGGACGCGGTAACCAGATTCCGCTCTGGCTCCTCGGATTCCTCTATTAAACGGCGAAAACTCGAAATATCGAAATACAACAAATCAAACATAACAAATAACATTTAATCTTATGGCTAAAGAGAAAAAATTCTTAACATTGGATGGTAACGCAGCGGCGGCGCATGTGGCTTACATGTTCACTGAGGTTGCGGCTATCTATCCTATTACGCCATCGTCACCGATGGCAGAGAACGTGGATGAGTGGGCTGCTGTAGGCCGCAAGAACCTGTTTGGTGAGACCGTGCTGGTGCAGGAGATGCAATCTGAGGCAGGTGCTGCAGGTGCCGTTCACGGTTCGTTGAACGCAGGTGCGCTGACCACCACTTTCACGGCTTCGCAGGGCTTGCTGCTGATGATTCCGAATATGTACAAGATTGCCGGTGAGCTCATCCCGACCGTCTTCCATGTGTCGGCTCGTACGCTGGCTTCGCATGTGCTCTGTATCTTCGGTGACCACCAGGATGTCATGGCCTGCCGTCAAACCGGTTTCGCTATGCTCGCTGAGGCTTCCGTGCAAGAGGTGATGGACCTCGCCGGTGTAGCGCACCTCGCTACTATCAAGAGCCGCGTGCCGTTCCTCAACTTCTTCGACGGTTTCCGTACTTCGCATGAGTACCAGAAAGTGGAAGCGATGGATATGGAAGACCTCCGTCCGCTCGTGGACTACAAGGCTCTCCAGGAGTTCCGTGAGCGTGCCCTCAGCCCGATGCGTCCTGAGATGCGCGGTATGGCGGAAAACCCCGATGTCTTCTTCGCGCACCGCGAGAGCTGCAACCGTTACTATGACGGCGTAGCGGACATCGTTTCCGATTATATGAAAGAGATTTCGAAGATTACCGGCCGCGAGTATCGTCCGTTCAGCTACTACGGCGCCAAAGATGCAGAGAACATCGTCATCTGTATGGGTTCTGCATGCGAGGCTATCCGCGAAGTGATTGACTACGAGGCTGCTAAGGGTAACAAGAAACTCGGTCTTATCAATGTTCACCTCTATCGTCCGTTCAGCCTCAAGTACTTGCAGGAGGCACTGCCGAAGAGCGCAAAACGTATCTGCGTGCTTGACCGTACCAAAGAGCCGGGCGCTAACGGCGAACCGCTCTACCTCGATGTACGTGACGCGCTGCTTGAGCTTGGCCTCAAGGACCTGCTCGTAGTAGGCGGTCGTTACGGTCTGGGTTCCAACGATACCACGCCGGCTCAGATGCTCGCTGTATTCGAGAACCTCGCCCTGCCGCAACCGAAGAACCACTTCACCGTGGGTGTGAACGATGACCTCACCTTCACTTCTCTGCCGGTTGGCGAGGAGATCGCGATGGGTGATGCTTCGCTCTTCCAGGCTAAGTTCTACGGCCTCGGTGCAGACGGTACCGTAGGTGCTAACAAGAACTCCGTCAAGATTATCGGTGACACCACCGACAAATACTGCCAGGCTTACTTCTCCTACGATAGTAAGAAATCCGGTGGCTTCACATGCTCGCACCTCCGTTTCGGCGACGAGCCTATCCACTCCACGTACCTCGTTACCACGCCTAACTTCGTGGCTTGCCACGTTCAGGCTTACCTCCACATGTACGATGTGACCCGCGGTCTGCAGGACGGCGGTACGTTCCTGCTGAATACCATCTGGGAGGGTGACGAACTGGTTAAGAACATGCCGAACAAAGTGAAGAAATACTTCGCTGACCATAAGATTAAAGTTTATTACATCAACGCTACGAAGATCGCACAGGAGATTGGTCTGGGCAACCGTACCAACACCATCCTCCAGTCTGCCTTCTTCCGTATCACCGCAGTCATCCCTGTTGACAAGGCCGTTGAGGAGATGAAGCACTTCATCGTCAAGTCCTACGGCAAGAAGGGTGAGGACGTGGTGAACAAGAACTACGCTGCGGTTGACCGCGGTGGTGAGTACCAAGAGCTCGCTATCGATCCCGCATGGTCGAAACTGCCTGCTGATCCCGCTAAGGACTACGGCGATGAGCCGGAGTTCATCACCAAAGTTGTTCGTCCGATTAACGCACAGGACGGTGACCTCCTGCCCGTTAGCTCGTTCAAGGGCATCGAGGATGGTACATGGCCTGCAGGTACCGCTAAGTTCGAGAAACGTGGTGTGTCTGCCTTCGTTCCGGTTTGGACCGCAGACAACTGTATCGAGTGTAACAAGTGTGCGTATGTTTGTCCTCACGCTTGTATCCGTCCGTTCGTCCTCGACGAGAAAGAGCTCGCAGGCCTCAACGGTGCTGCTACCCGCGAGATGAAAGCTCCGGCTGCTATGAAGGGTATGCACTTCCGTATGCAGGTCGGCGTGATGGACTGCCTCGGTTGCGGTAACTGCGTCGATGTTTGTCCGGGCAATCCGAAGACAGGCAAGGCACTCGCTATGGTTGACCTCGAGAGCCAACTCGGCGAGGCTGCTAACTGGGATTACTGCGTAGAGCACGTAGCTACCAAGCAACACCTCGTTGAACTCAACAACGTCAAGAACAGCCAGTTCGCTACTCCGCTCTTCGAGTTCTCCGGCGCTTGCTCCGGTTGCGGTGAGACACCGTATCTGAAGCTTATCAGCCAACTCGTCGGCGACCGCGAGATCATCGCTAACGCTACCGGTTGTACCTCTATCTACTCCGGTTCTGTTCCTTCTACTCCTTATACCAAGAATGAGAAGGGTCACGGTCCGGCTTGGTCCAACTCCCTCTTCGAGGACTTCTGCGAGTATGGTATGGGTATGCAGATTGCGCACCGTAAGATTCGTGAGCGCCTCGCTGCTCTCATGCAGAAAGGCCTCGAGTGCGCTGATTGCTCCGACGAACTCAAAGCGATGTTCAAGGAGTGGCTCGAGAACAAGCAGTCTGCAGAGGTTACCAACCGCCTCTACGAGCCGATGGTGGCTGCAATGGAGAAATGCGGTTGCGATACCTGCAAGGAGATTCTCAAATACAAAGATCATATCGTTAAACGCAGCCAGTGGATCGTCGGTGGTGACGGTGCTTCCTATGATATCGGTTACGGCGGACTCGACCACGTCATCGCTTCCGGCGAAGATGTCAACATCCTCGTGCTCGATACCGAGGTATATTCCAACACCGGTGGTCAGGCATCAAAGGCAACGCCGCTCGGCGCTATCGCTAAGTTCGCTGCTATGGGTAAACGCGTGCGCAAGAAAGACCTCGGTATGATTGCTACCACCTACGGTTATGTCTATGTAGCACAGATTGCTATGGGTGCTGACCAGGCTCAGACCCTCAAGGCTATCCGCGAGGCTGAGGCTTATCCAGGACCGTCGCTCATCATCGCTTACGCTCCGTGTATCAACCACGGTCTGAAAGCAGGTATGGGCAAGTCCCAGGCTGAGGAGGCTAAGGCTGTTGAGTGC
>ONGK01000054.1 GCA_900317345.1 uncultured Bacteroidales bacterium
CTTGCTATCCTCAAGCAGCGTATCTCCGTAATTCTTGCCTCCAAACCAGTTGGAGTCCCAACCGCGGACAATGCCCAGACGGTTAGCTATAGGATTAATTTTCTGTCCCATGATTCAAATTACTTTTCAGCGTTAGTATTCTTGGTATCTACAAATATTGTAACGTGGTTGGAGCGCTTGCGGATACGATAAGCACGACCCTGAGGAGCGGGAAGCATACGCTTAATCGCCATACCGCCGTCCACCATGATTTTCGTTACATAGAGAGTTTCGTCCTCTGCTTTCTTGCCGGTCTTGGTCTCCCAGTTGGCGATAGCAGATTTCAGGAGCTTCTCGAGTGCACGGCTTGCCTCACGAGTGGAGAAATGCAGAGCACCCAGTGCACGATTCACTTCCATGCCGCGAACCATGTCTGCTACGAGACGCATCTTACGCGGGCTGGTAGGAATGTTGTTTGCTTTGGCAAAGTACTGCTCTTTGCGAGCGGCCTTCATTGCCTCAGCGCTATTATGTTTTCTTGCACCCATTTTAATCTTGAGTTTAAATAATGTTAATGATTACAATGGATTACTTCTTGTTATTGCCCGAGTGACCACGGAAGGTGCGGGTCGGAGCGAACTCGCCCAGCTTGTGACCTACCATATTCTCCGTGACGTACACAGGAATGAACTTGTTACCATTGTGAACTGCAATTGTGTGACCTACAAAGTCAGGGGAGATCATCGATGCACGGCTCCAAGTCTTGATAACTTCTTTCTTACCAGACTCATTCATAGCCAACACCTTGTCTTCCAACTTAACGCTGATAAACGGTCCTTTTTTCAATGAACGACTCATACTATTACTTTGACTTTAATAGGTTAATTACTTTTTACGTCTTTCTATAATGTACTGGTTGCTCTGGTTCTTCGGATGACGTGTCTTGTATCCCTTAGCGAGCAGACCCTTACGGCTACGCGGATGGCCACCGGACTGACGGCCTTCACCACCACCCATTGGGTGATCTACAGGGTTCATTACAACGCCACGGTTGCGCGGACGGCGACCGAGCCAACGGCTACGACCGGCTTTACCGCTCTTCTCCAAAGCGTGATCACTGTTACCAACCACACCAACGGTTGCCTTGCAAGCAGCAAGCACCTTGCGGAGCTCTCCTGAAGGCAGTTTGATGATGGCATACTTGTCCTCACGGCTCGACAACTGTGCGAACGTACCGGCGGAGCGTACCATTGAGGCGCCCTGGCCCGGACGAAGCTCGATGTTGTGGATGAGCGTTCCCAGAGGAATTACAGACATAGGCAGTGCATTGCCTACTTCAGGAGCAGCATTCTCTCCCGACATTACAGTTTGACCTACTTGCAGTCCGTTCGGTGCAAGGATATAGCGCTTCTCTCCGTCAGCGTAGAACAACAGAGCGATACGAGCACTACGGTTCGGATCATACTCGATTGTCTTAACTACTGCGGGAACACCATCTTTATTGCGCTTGAAGTCAATTACACGATACTTCTGCTTGTGACCACCACCGATGTAGCGCATCGTCATCTTACCGACGTTATTGCGACCACCCGTCTTGGTTTTACCGAACACAAGCGATTTCTCAGGAGCGCTCGCGGTAATTGTCTCGAACGCACCTATAACTTTGTGTCTCTGCCCCGGTGTTGTGGGCTTTAATTTACGTACAGCCATTTTTTAGATATTGCTATAAAAATCGATTGTTTCACCTTCGGCCAGTGTTACGATAGCTTTCTTGTACGCCTGCTGTGCACCGCGGAGCAGACCGGACTTCGTCCAGCGCTGTTTGGTCTTCGGAGCACGGATAAGCGTATTCACATCCGTAACCTGAACGTTGTACATTTCTTCTACCGCTTTCTTGATCTCAACTTTGTTGGCATTGCGAGCAACAACGAAACCATAACGGTTCAGCTTCTCGCCGGCGGTGGTCATCTTCTCAGTGACGATGGGTTTGATAATAATTGCCATAATTCTACCTCCTTATGCGTTTAAAGTTGCCTCGATAGCAGCTGCCGAAGCCTCGGTCAGAACTACTACGTTGGAGTTCATGATTGTGTAGGTGTTCAGCTCGTTTACGTTCACCACGTTGACGCGCTCGATATTAGCGGCCGACTTGCGAGCGTTGAGATTGGCGTCTGCGATAACGAACAGCACTTTCTTGCCTGCCACTTTGAGGTTGTTGAGAACCTCTACCATAGCCTTGGTCTTCGGTGCATCGAAGGTCAGAGCGTCCAATACGAGCAACTCATTCTGTTTTGCGCGGAGCGAAAGAGCAGACTTGCGAGCAAGCTGTTTCACTTTCTTGTTCAGCTTGAAGTCGTAGTCACGAGGTACCGGACCGAAAATCGTACCACCACCTACGCGTACCGGAGACTTCAAATCACCCGGACGTGCGCCACCGCCGCCCTTCTGGCGACCGAGCTTACGGGTCGAGTGTGCATTCTCACTACGCTGTTTTGCTTTTGCTGTGCCTTGGCGCTGTGCTGCCAAGAATTGCTTAACGTCCAAGTAGATAGCATGGTCGTTAGGCTCGATAGCGAAGATGGCATCATTCAGAGCTATCTTCTTTCCGGTCTCTTTACCGGTTTGTTTCAAAATACTAAGTTCCATAACTAATTACTTGTTGATAATGACGATTGAGTTTTTAGCACCGGGTACGCTACCCTTCACCATGAGAAGGTTGTACTCGGGAATTACTTTGAGCACGACGAGGTTCTGAACCGTTACGCGGTCACCACCCATCTGACCCGCCATACGGGTACCCGGGAAAATACGGCTCGGGTATGCACATGCACCTACCGAACCCGGAGCGCGCAGACGGTCGTCCTGACCGTGCGTAGACTGGCCTACACCGCCGAAGCCATGACGTTTAACGACACCCTGGAAACCGTGGCCCTTGCTGGTTCCGATTACGTCAACGTACATGCCCTCCTCGAAGAGGTCAGCTGCTGTGATTGTTTGACCCAGAGTGAGTTCTCCGTCGAACTCGAACTCTGCTAAGTGGCGCATGGGCTCTACGCCTGCGGCCTTGAAATGGCCTGCTTCGGCCTTGTTCGTGTGCTTCTCGCTCTTGTGCATAAAGCCTACCTGAGCTGCTTTGTAACCGTCTTTCTCAACGGTCTTCAGCTGAGTCACTACGCAAGGACCTGCCTCGATTACGGTGCACGGGATGTTCTTGCCGTCGGCACCAAAGACGGAAGTCATTCCGATCTTTTTTCCTAATAAACCTGGCATTGTTGCTTTAGTTTTTTAAATGTTAATTTACTTTTGCCTGCATTCTCGCCCACGGGGTTTCAAGCTTTCCGTGGGAAACGCTTCGGCATTCATCAAACTTTGATTTCTACTTCCACACCGCTTGCGAGCTCGAGTTTCATCAGAGCCTCTACGGTCTTGTTGTTGCTGTTGTAGATGTCAATCAGGCGCTTGTAGCTCGCCAACTCGAATTGCTCACGGCTCTTCTTGTTTACGAACGTCGAGCGGTTTACCGTGAAGATACGCTTGTGCGTCGGCAGTGGAATTGGACCGCTAACAACAGCACCCGTAGCCTTTACAGTCTTGACGATCTTCTCTGCAGACTTATCAACCAAGTTGTGGTCGAAAGACTTCAGTTTGATACGAATTTTTTGACTCATAATAATTAATAATTGTTTGTTTTGTTTGCATTTTGCAGAGCGCAGACAACCTAAAGAGTCATTCGCTTAGATGACCCGCGCCCCACAGGGTTAATTAATATATTTATTTATAAGGTACGTGTGTACGCACGCTTGCGCACACGCGCCCTTAAAAATTTCGGTTATACGAGGTCTACTCGTCCGCCTACTTCCGTCAGAACGGCTTTAGCGATAGACGAACTTACTGCCTCATAGTGGCTGAACTCCATAGAACTCGTTGCACGACCGGAAGTGATGGTACGCAGAGCGGTTACATAACCGAACATCTCTGCCAATGGCACCTTCGCCTTCACGATGCGAGCACCAGTACGGCTGGTGTCCATGCCTTCTACCTGACCACGACGTTTGTTCAGGTCACCGATGACATCACCCATGCTCTCTTCCGGAGTAACAACCTCGATCTTCATGATCGGCTCCATCAGCACCGGCTTAGCCTTTGCGCATGCCTCTTTGAACGCCATCTGTGCAGCGATCTCGAAGGACAGCTGATCGGAGTCAACCGGGTGGAAACTACCATCCATAAGGGTTACCTTCAGGCTGTCAAGCGGATAACCTGCAAGCACACCGTTCTTCATTGCGGTCTCGAAACCTTTCTGAACGGACGGGATATACTCCTTAGGCACGTTACCACCCTTGACGATGTCTTCGAACTGAAGACCACCCGGGAAGTCAGCGTCTGCCGGCTCAACGCGAACGATGATATCAGCGAACTTACCACGACCACCGGACTGCTTCTTGTAAACCTCGCGGAGCTCTACCGGAGCAGAGATAGCCTCGCGGTATGCAACCTGCGGACGACCTTGGTTACACTCTACCTTGAACTCACGTTTCAGACGGTCGATAATAATCTCCAGGTGAAGCTCACCCATACCGGAGATAACGGTCTGACCGGTCTGCTCGTCAGTCTTAACGGTGAACGTCGGGTCTTCCTCTGCGAGCTTAGCAAGACCTACACCCAGCTTATCGAGGTCAGCCTGGCTCTTCGGCTCTACAGAGATACCGATAACCGGTGCCGGGAACTCAATCGACTCGAGTACGATAGGCTTGTTCTCGTCGCAGAGTGTATCGCCCGTGCGTATATCCTTAAATCCTACGCCCGCGCCTATATCACCCGCGAGAATCGTCTCAACAGGGTTCTGGTGGTTCGAGTGCATCTGGAATATACGGCTGATACGCTCTTTCTTACCCGAACGCGGGTTGAACACGTACGAACCTGCATCCAGGTGACCCGAGTACACACGGAAGTAGCACAGACGACCTACATACGGGTCGGTGGCAATCTTGAAGGCCAGTGCGCACAGCGGATCTTGATCATCCGGATGACGCTCTTCCTCTTTGTCCGTATTCGGGTTGGTACCGTTGATAATCGGAGTATCCAGCGGAGACGGCAGGTATGCACATACTGCATCCAGCATCGTCTGAACACCTTTGTTCTTGAACGAAGAACCGCAGATAACCGGGAAAATCTTCATCGCCAGCGTACCCTTGCGGATAGCTACGCGAATCTCATCCTCGGTAATGGTGCTCGGATCGTCGAAGTATTTCTCCATCAGCGTGTCGTCGAACTCAGATACCGTCTCCAGCATCTTGTCGCGCCACTCCTCTGCCTCAGCCTTGAGGTTTGCCGGAATCTCTTCCTCAACGTATTCTGCACCCATGGTCTCATCGTGCCAAAGGATAGCTTTCATCTTCACGAGGTCAACGACACCCTTGAAGGTCTCCTCAGCACCGATAGGAATCTGGATAGGACACGGAGTTGCGCCCAGCACGTCCTTGATCTGGCGAACTACGTCGAAGAAGTTGGCACCGGAGCGGTCCATCTTATTCACATAGCACAGACGAGGCACGTTGTATTTATCAGCCTGACGCCATACCGTCTCGGACTGCGGCTGTACACCACCTACCGAGCACAACGCCATTACGGCACCATCGAGGATACGAAGCGAACGCTCCACCTCTACTGTGAAGTCCACGTGTCCCGGAGTGTCAATCAGGTTGATCTTGTACTTATTACCCGCATAGTTCCAATAGGTAGTAGTAGCAGCAGAAGTAATAGTGATACCACGCTCCTGCTCCTGAACCATCCAGTCCATGGTAGCCGCACCATCGTGTACCTCGCCGATCTTGTGGGTCAGACCCGTGTAGAACAGGATACGCTCAGACGTAGTGGTCTTACCCTTCTTTTATTTTCAATCTTTTTTGTACTTGGATTTCCCCGAATGGCTGTTCGCCTCCGGAGGCTCTCCGGTTAGAAGCGGAAGTGTGCAAATGCGCGGTTAGCCTCAGCCATACGGTGCATATCCTCTTTACGTTTGAAGGCACCACCCTGGTTGTTAAATGCGTCCATGATTTCCGCAGCCAACTTCTCAGCCATCGAGTGACCGCCACGCTTGCGTGCGAATGCGATCATGTTCTTCATTGCGATAGACTCCTTGCGGTCTGCACGGATCTCGGTCGGAACCTGGAAGGTTGCACCACCGATACGCTTCGATTTAACCTCTACGAGCGGGGTGATATTGTCCAGAGCCTGTTTCCAGATATCCAGAGCGCCCTTCTCCTCGCTCTTCATTTTTGCATCTACTACGCCCAGTGCGCTGTAGAATACGCCGTACGCGGTATTCTTCTTACCGTCAAGCATCAGGTGGTTCACAAATTTAGCCACCATTACTTCGCCATAAACTGGATCCGGAAGGATCACACGTTTTTGTGGTTTTGCTTTTCTCATTGTCTTAAATAATTTTAATTTTTGGTTGTTGTCTCTTCAGTAGCTTCTCGAGCCGCTTACTCAACCCTCAACCCATTGTTTTGTTCGTCCCAAATATGGAACATTTAGTTAATAAAATTCAGAGCATTTTTGACGATGGACAATGGACCGCTTGCGCTGAAAGACGATAGACTTGTTTGTTTCGACGAATCATTTTAGTCTTTTGTCCTTTGTCCTTCTACCTTTGTCTTATTTCTTCTTCGGACGCTTAGCTCCGTATTTGGAGCGGCGCTGCAAGCGGTTTGCTACACCGGCGGTATCGAGCGTACCACGTACGATGTGGTAACGTACACCCGGCAGGTCCTTTACACGACCGCCACGTACCATTACGATGCTGTGCTCTTGCAAGTTGTGTCCCTCTCCCGGGATGTAAGCGTTCACCTCCTTGGTGTTCGTCAGGCGCACA
>ONGK01000042.1 GCA_900317345.1 uncultured Bacteroidales bacterium
GATAGAATCGGTCGGAAAGATGCCGTGCGAGCGGATGGTTTGGCCGTCGGAATGGAGAACAAGCGTTCGGTCCTCGCAGGGGTCGAAGACCATTAGCAAGAGATAGCACGCTTCCGGATGAGTCGAATCCGGCACAAAGACAGAGAAATGGTCGGGTTCGTAATCCTCCGTACTGTCCGTGAAAAGCACAGTTCCTTCGGCATCAACAATAGCGATATTATGGAGAAGCTCCAACCCTCCCTGACGAAGAGTATCCGCCTCCAGACGAAAAGCGGGCGCTTGTTCTTGTACCGGCCGCGCGCACGAAGCACACAAGACCAGCAGAGCCAAAAAAGGAAGGGCACGATTCATAGTGACGTTTGTATTTTGCGGCAAAATTACGAATATTTTTTCATCTGTGCAAGCATGGACGATATTTTTTTGCTAAAAATCTTGTATATTTGAATTTTTTGTTGTACCTTTGCACGATTTTTTGTGAAATTTATTATACTATCTACATATGGAGTCAAAGTATAATCCTACTGACATTGAAGCGCGCTGGTATCAATACTGGCTGGACAACAAACTCTTTCACAGCGAGCCGGACGGCCGCGAACCCTACACTATCGTTATTCCGCCGCCTAACGTAACAGGTGTGCTGCATATGGGTCATGTGCTCAATGAGACGATACAGGATATCCTCGTCCGCCGTGCGCGTTTGGAAGGCAAGAATGCCTGCTGGGTGCCGGGTACGGACCATGCGTCTATCGCGACCGAAGCAAAGGTAATCAAGCGCCTCAAAGAGCAAGGAATCAATAAATCCGACCTCACGCGCGAGCAGTTCCTCAAACACGCGTGGGACTGGACGGACGAGCACGGAGGCATCATCCTCAAGCAGCTCCGCAAACTCGGTTGCTCGTGCGACTGGGACCGTACGTCCTTTACGATGGACGAGACGCGCTCCAAAGCCGTCATTCATGTGTTCTGCGACCTCTATAAGAAAGGCCTCATCTACCGCGGTCTGCGTATGGTCAACTGGGATCCGGAGCGTCAGACTGCCCTTTCAGACGAGGAGGTGATTTACCACGACGAGCATAACAAGTTCTACTATCTGCGCTACGAAGTGGCAGAGGAGCCGGGCAAATACGCTATCGTGGCTACCACCCGTCCGGAGACCATCTTCGGCGATATAGCGGTCTGCATCAACCCCAAAGAGGAGAAAAACCAGTGGCTCAAAGGCAAACATGTCATCGTGCCGGGCGTAGGACGCGTCATTCCGATTATCGAGGACCGCTACGTGGAAATCGGTTTCGGTACCGGTTGCCTCAAAGTGACGCCGGCGCACGACGTGAACGACTACGCGCTGGGACAGAAATATAACCTCAAGACCATCGATATTTTCACGCCGGACGCCCATCTGAACATGGATACCGTGGAGCCGGAACTGCAAGCGAATGTCCGCAAATACCACGGCATGGACCGCTTCGATTGCCGCAAGCAGATCGTCGAAGACCTGCAGGCACTCGGCCTAGTGGAGAAAATCGAGGATTATGACAACAAAGTGGGCTATTCCGAGCGTACGAATGTGCCTATTGAACCGCGTTTGAGCCTCCAGTGGTTCGTGAATATGAAGCATTTCGCAGACATTGCGCTGCCACCGGTGATGAACGATGATATCGTTTTCTATCCCGCTAAATACAAGAACACCTATCGCAACTGGCTCGAAAATATCAAAGACTGGTGTATCAGCCGTCAGCTCTGGTGGGGACACCGTATTCCGGCTTATTACGACGCCGATTTGCTGGCGCAGACCGGTCTGGAGAACTATCCGGACGACAAGATTATCGTTGCTGAAAGCCTCGAAGAAGCCAAAGCTAAAGCCGATGCCAACGCCAAGCTCGTTCAAGACGAAGGCGCTCTGGATACATGGTTCAGCTCGTGGTTGTGGCCGATTAGTCTGTTTGACGGCATTGAGCATCCCGACAACAAAGAGATCAACTATTACTACCCGACCGCAGACCTGGTAACGGGACCGGACATCATCTTCTTCTGGGTGGCACGTATGATTATGGCGGGTTATGAATACCAGGGCAAGATGCCGTTCAAGCACGTCTATTTCACAGGTATTGTGCGCGATAAACTCGGCCGTAAGATGTCTAAATCCCTCGGTAACAGCCCGGATCCATTAGACCTCATCGAGCGCTTCGGAGCCGATGGCGTGCGTATGGGTATTCTGCTCTCTGCACCGGCAGGCAATGACATCCTCTATGATGATGCTCTCTGCGAGCAAGGACGTAACTTCTGCAACAAGATTTGGAACTGTTTCCGCATGGTCAAAGGACTTGAAATAGCAGATATTCCGCAACCCGAGACCTCCAAATATGCCATCGAATGGTTCGATGCGCAACTGAACAAGACTTCCGAAGAAATAGCAGACCTCTTCTCTAAATACCGTCTCTCCGAGGCGCTCATGGAGATTTACAAACTCTACTGCGACGAGTTCAGCGGCTGGTATCTGGAGATGATTAAACCGGCTTACCAGCAACCAATCGACCGCGCCACCTACGAGGCTACACTGGCTTTCTTCGACCGCTTGCTCGTACTCCTCCACCCCTTCATGCCGTTCATCACAGAGGAACTCTGGCAGAACCTCTACGAGCGCAAACCGGGAGAGTCTATCATGGTAGCAAATCAGACTGGCGAGACACTAACGAGAGAGAATCGGAACGGGGCAAATACGGACTCATCTCGGACTCATCTCGGACTCATCCTAGACAATACCGCTTATCTCAAGCAAGTCATAACGGAGATTCGTGCTATCCGTGCATCAAAGAACATACCGCCCAAAGAGCGTCTGACGCTCATCTCTCCGGTTGAGTTGAATCCGCTTGTTGACAAACTTGCCAATGTTGATATCGCCAAGTCCGGCAATGCAAATTCGAACTGCGCAAAGTTCATCGTCGGCACGGATGAGTTTGCCATCCCGATGGATGCGTTCATCAATGTGGAGGAAGAACTCAAGAAACTGGAAGCGGACCTCGCTCACCAGCAGGGATTTCTCCGAGGTGTGATGGCGAAACTCGGCAACGAGCGCTTCGTGCAAAATGCCAAACCCGAAATCGTAGCACTGGAACAGAAGAAGAAAGCCGACGCCGAGGCACGTATCGCTGCGCTGGAACAAGCAATAGCAGCCCTCAAAGCATAACAAGCAAAGTGGATTGATATGAATAAAGCACATTTTGCTTTGGTAACCGGCGCATCGTCTGGCATAGGCCTTGAGTTCGCTAAACAGTTAGCCGCACGCGGCTATAACTTGCTTATTGTGAGCAATGTAGAAGAGATTTACGAAGCAGCCGAGAATCTCAAAGCTCAAACCGCAAATCTCCCTTCTCCCATTGAGGTCATCCCTCTTGTCATGGACCTTGGCCAGCAGGGCGCGGCGCGTGAGTTATACGAATATACGCATAAAGAGAACCTGGAGATAGAAGTGCTGGTGAATAACGCCGGCGTCTATCACGACAAGGATATTCTGGATGACAGCGAGGCTTTCACAAGTCTTATCTTGAATCTGCATATGTACACGCCGGCGATGCTGTGCTACCTCTTCGGGCAGGACATGAAAGCGCGTAGAAAGGGTTATATTCTCAATGTGTGCTCCGTGACGAGTAAGATATCTGCACAGCGTCTGGGTACTTATGGCAGCACGAAAGCTTTCCTATGCAGTTTCACGCGCGCCCTGCATATTGAGTTGCATAAATACGGCGTGTATGTGACCGATGTCAGCCCCGGCGCTGTGGACACAGGCCTCTACTCTATCAAGCCTGTCTATACCAAAATCGGCAAATGCCTTGGTATCATCGCCAGCCCACAGATGCTCGTTCGTCGCGCACTCAGAGCGCTGTTCCGCGGACGCGCAAAAACAACAATACCCACCGTCTTCTGGTGGATATTGTGCTTCATCATTCTGCTAATACCGACGTGTGTATTACGCTTGATTAGAAGATTAGGATGGTTCTAAACCATCCTTTTTTATTCCTAATTCTTAATTAATCAAGAAAGTAGTCTACCGTTGTTACTACGCGTACGCGTTTCACCCACGGCTGGTACTCGTCTGCCTCGATGGAGAACTGACCTTGACTTGCGCGACGGATAGAACCGAGGCTGCATTGTGCATCATCTGCAAATTTCTGCGCCACGGCGCGGGCATTCTGCGTAGCCTCTTCAATCATCGACGGTTTGAGTTCCGGCAGACCGTTGAACTGGTAGTCCAGATTCCATTTCTGCGTGGTGACGATGATGCCCTCTTTGAGCAACTCCGCCTCTTTGCCTTGACTCTCCACCACTTTCATCACTTTGTCCGTAGAAACGATGAGCGAGGTATTGAGCGTGTAGTGATACTCCGGACGACGGTTGCCGTAGTAGTCGGACCAGTTGTCGCTGACAGAGATTGAACCCTGACGGAAATCACTCTCTTCAAAACCCAATGCCAGCAGATGCTTCTTCACGCGCGTCGTAACTTGCTCCAACTGCGCATAGAGAGCAGGCAGGTCATTGCCGCTCCAACCGTACGACAAAGGCCATACGGCATAGTCGGCTTCCACTTCACGCGTGCTCAGACCTTTGACGCTCACAGCACGGTCTTTCGACGCGTATTTACTGATTCCACAATAGATGAACATGCCTCCGAGGCACAATCCCAGCGCAATTAAAGCGCCCGCAAAAATGTTATTTTTCATAATCTTTGAATATTTGGTTCCGGAATCTCCGGTTATTTATCATGCTTATGCTCATAGACGGCTTCGTCCACATTGATGATATAGTCGCCCATCTTCTCTATTTCAAGAATGATATCCATGTAGTTCACGCCGACGGAATAGTCGTAGAGCTTGTCGGTGATGTGCTGCATATTCTGCATCTTCAGCTCATCGCGGAAGTTATTGATTTCATTCTCCATATTTGTCATCTCGTGGAACTCGTCTTCCGTCACATTGACTCGTTCGAGCGCCTCGACCATCTTCGCCTCCGCGCCGCTGACGAGGTAGAGCATCATCTCCACATTCTTGTCCTGATATTCGGTGTATTTGATGTTGTTCTCATGCTTGTGGCGGATATAACGCGAGAGATTATAGTTCGCATCGCCCACCGACTCCAGCTCGCTGACGATACGGAGCATCTTGTGCACCTCGTGCTTGGACTGGTCGGAGAGACGACCGTCCGCCACTTGGTTCAAATACTGTGCAATTTCATATTCCATTCGGTCACAAATACCTTCGTATTTCTCGATACGGGAGAAGACTTTTGTAAACTGCGCCTCGTCGTTCTCGTAATACAGGTCATGAATCATACCGATCATTCGCTGCGTACGGATGGCGAATACATGTACCTCTTTCCATGCCTGCAAGATAGAGAGCTCGGATGTGGACATAAGACCGCCGGAGATGAAACGCAACTGGCTGTCGGTATCCTTCTGCTCTGGTTTGGACGGGATAATCCACATCACCAGTTTCTCCAGGAGCGGAATAAAACCGATGAGCACACAGGTATTGATCACGTTGAACGAAGTGTGGAACGTAGCCAATATAGCGTTTAGTTTGTCAGGCGAGACATCAGAAGGTTTGCCCGGCTCGAACTCAACACCCCATAACTCACACACACCACCGACGAACCAACGGAAGACGCAGAGCACCCAGACCACACCGAAGAGGTTGAATACCAAGTGCGCCATGGCGGCACGTCTTGCCTGTACGGAAGCCGAAAGCGCCACGATATTCGAGGTAATCGTAGTACCGATATTCTCGCCCAACACAAGCGAGATACCCATGTCTATTGGCAGCACGTGCGTCGAGCAGAGCGTCATCGTAATGGCCATGATAGCCGCCGACGACTGAACGGCAAAAGTCAGAATACCACCCACAAGCAGGTATAGGAAATAACTGCCGTAACCCCAACTGGACGTGGCTATGAAGAAATTACGCACAGGTGCCATCTGGTCCAGATGCATCTCGGTGGCGTTGATTTTCAGTGTGGTAAGGCCTAACAACAGCAAGCTTAGACCCATAAGAAAATCGCCGAGGTTAGCATTTTTCTTGGTGTAGATGAGTGCTACAGCAAGAACAATAGCTGTATAAACGACCAGCCTAAGGTCAAACGAACCTCCGCCGAGTACCATGATCCACGCCGTGAAGGTCGTACCGATATTGGCACCCATGATGACGGAGATGGCCTGCGCCAGCGAGAGAATGCCCGCCGAGACGAAGCTGACCGTCATGACCGTTGTGGCTGTTGAGGATTGTACTGCCGCCGTGATGAACGCACCGGTAAGCACGCCCGAGAAGCGGTTTGTCGTCATGGTACCGAGCACGTTGCTCAAGGTGCTACCTGCCATCTTCTGCAGGCCTTCACTCATCACTTTCAGTCCGTACATCAGCATCGCTACGGAACCGATGAGTGTGATAATTTGTAATAACAAATTCATTTATTATCAGTAATTTACAGTTTTATCAGAGCTTTGTTCTTAAATCCGTCAATATACATCTCCAGTGGTTTATCAAGGCGAATATGCCGAACCAATTCGGTCTCTTCGATAGCCGGCATAGCATCCAGAGCCTCGTAATCCAGCACATCAGCCGGGCGTGCCCACGGGTCGATATTCATATACCCGACATTGAAGGACGTGAGGTTCTGGAAGAAATGACTGCCTTGCGACGGTTCGATACGGAAGTTCTCCAGGCTGCATTCGGCTATCGCCTTCGCCTCGCTGATATCGCCCCACACGACCGGGACGCCAAGTGTAGGAATCTGCGAACCCCAGCGGCCATAACCGATGAGCAGATATTGCCTGCCCTCTTGACGCATTTTGCTGTTCCATTCACGGAGCGTCTGTGCCATTTCACGCGTGCGCAATATATCAAAGGTGTCGCGGCGAAGGTAAATGATATCGCGTACATCATCTATCTGCCCAACGCCGAGCGCGTTGCCAGAGCGCAGAAGTGCGTTCGACTCATCGATGGCATCCCAGTTGACGTTTGCTGTCAGCGAGTCGGCAGAAATAGGCCGTATCTGCAGCACATGGAATATCTGCGGCTCGTGCTCGAGGTTCACGGCAAACTCTATCTCCACAGGTGTCTTAATCTCCTGCTGAGCCACGTCCAGCAGTTCCTTGACGATGGCAGTTAGCGGGAATGTATTGAATTTGAGTTGCGGCGCAAAAGTGACGATGCGCGGTCCGTCCGGATAGCACGAGTCCACGATGCGCATGTTCTCACGGTCGTAGGTAGATGCGATGAGCTTGAGGCTCTCAAATTGGTCGCACTCATGTATCGGGAAGCGCACCAGGTTTACGGCGTCGTCGATAGAGGTTTTGAATCGCTCCGGGTTAAGCGAGAGTGCCAGCATCGATTGCTGTGTCTCGCGCATGGCAAGGTCAACTGTCGATGTCTGCATCACATTCTTCGGGTATTTGGGAGAGAAGCGCAACACTTGCTCGCCATCGACCACTGCCTTGCCCAAACCGTACGCTATCTTAACGATGCCGTCTTCGGGTTTCTCTTTGCCGACCGGATAGAAATTGATGCTTCGCGCCACGCCGGAAATCACAGGGAAATAATAGTCTCCTTCCGGCTCGCCGCAAACCTCCTGCAGCACGATGGCCATTTTCTCCTCGCTCGGCACATTGCCTGTGCTAACGATATAACCACGCGAGGCGGCAAAATAGACGGAGGCATAGACGGACTTGACCGCTTTGCTCAACATACGCAGTTGCTGGTCCTCATTTTCCGTCTGAGGTATCATATAGGTGCTATAAACACCCGCAAATGGTTGATAATAAGAGTCTTCGAGCTTCGATGACGAACGTACAGCAATCGGCCGGTGCGTCACCTGTATGAAATGGCGCAAGGCGTCACGAAGTTCCAGCGGAAGCATAGCCGACACAAATTCGGAGAGTATCTCCTCGTCCGTCAGGTCGGCATTGATGACATATTGAAGTCCGTTCTCGTGTATGAAACGGTCGAAATATTCGGTAGTGATGACCATCGTACGCGGTATGAGCACACGCACTTCCGGCCATTTGTCATAGAGGTCATGCTTGAGCAGCATGTGGTTGAGGAAGGCAAGTCCTCTACCCTTTCCTCCCATAGCTCCGTTGCCGCAGCGGGAGAACCAGATGGTGTTATTGTAGGTGTCCGGCGCATATTTCGCCACCACACCCAGCGCCTGGTGAATACGATAGTCGTGTATCAGGCGGATATTCCTTAGCCGCACGTTCTCGATGTCGGACTCGTCCTGTATTTGCAGGGCGCTGACCGAGCGACCGATAGCAAAAAGGCCGCGGGCAAAGAGCCATTTGGACAAGTAGTTGTTATCGCTCAAGCGGCGGAAGACAGCCGGCGATATCGTGGTGATGATTCGCTCGAAGCCCTCCAGGTCACTCGCACGGTCAATCTCTTTACCGGTACGCGTGTCGCGAACAATGAAATCGCCGAAACCGAACTCTCGCTCAATATACTCGCTCACCTCTTGCGTCAAGGTCTTGGATTGTTTGATGACGAAGCCCACTTTGAGAAGCCGCGCCACGGGTCGCATGGACTCCTGCGAGCTCTGCATGAGGAAGGGCATCGTCGGGTTATCCTCACGGATAAGACGGCAGAGGTCCACTCCGGCATCCAGTTTCTCGGTATTCGAAGGGTCGCCCTTATGCTTGACAAAACCGACATCGGAAATGACGCCGATGATATTCTTGCTATAGCGTTTATAGAGCTCGACCGCCTCGTCATAGCATGTAGCCATCAGCACTTTAGGTCGCGCGCGTTTGCGAAGCAACTGCTGCTTCTCGTTGAGCGCGTCGCGAATGGCAACGGCGTTCTGCTGCAAGACGAGTGTGTAGAGCAGCGGCAGGTAAGTCGAGTAATAACGCACGGAGTCCTCCACCAGCAATATCGCCCGCACACCTTCTTCCAGGATGTCGTGATCGGCGTTCATGCGGTCCTCTATCAGTTTGATGATGGCGATGATGAGGTCGGTAGAGTTGTTCCAGTTGAACAGATAGTCGATGTGCGACTTGTCCTGCTCTTCGATACGCCGGTGTACCTCTTTGCTGAACGACGAGAGGAGCACGATCGGACATTCCGGCAGTATTGCCTTCGCCTCTGCAGCGAAATCCCACACTTCGCTTCCGCCGGCGCTATAGACCAGCACGATGAGGTCAAAACGCTCGCCTTGCTGAACGAGTGTGAGGGCTTCGTTCGTGGTCTCGGCGCGTGTGATAGCGGGCGGGTTACTGAGGTTGAGTTCCAGGTACTCCTGCGCGATCTGCACGTCGATACGGCCATCCTCCTCGAGTGCAAAACTGTCGTAGTTGTTGCAAACGAGGAGAATGCGCCGTACACGCCTTGACATTAACGTGGTAAAACTACTTTCCACTTCTCTCAACTTTACTATACAAGTCCTTGCTCAACCATCGCATTGGCCACTTTCATGAAGCCGGCGATGTTGGCACCTTTGACGTAGTTGATATAACCGTCTTCTTCAGTGCCGTATTTGAGGCATGCAGCGTGAATATCGGCCATGATGTTCCGCAGACGTTGATCTACTTCTTCTGCTGTCCATTTGAGACGCATTGAGTTCTGGCTCATCTCCAGACCACTGGTAGCTACACCACCGGCGTTGGATGCCTTGCCCGGGCTGTAGAGAATCTTCGCGCCCTGGAAGACAGCAATCGCTTCCGGCGTGGAAGGCATGTTCGCACCTTCCGTGAGGCAGAAGCATCCATTCTTAATTAGATTTTCCGCATCTGTTTTCTCTATCTCATTCTGTGTAGCACAAGGCATGGCGATGTCGCACGGGATACGCCACGGACGCTCGCCGGCGAAATACTGCGCACTCGGATATTTGGCGGCATACTCTTTGATACGACCACGACGAACATTCTTCAGCTCGAAAACGAAATTCATCTTCTCCTCGTTCAGTCCTTCTGCATCATAGATAAAACCGTCAGAATCGCTGAGCGTGAGCACTTTTGCACCAAGACGCATCGCTTTCTGCGCGGCATACTGCGCCACGTTTCCGGAACCGGAGATGCAGACCTTCTTGCCTTTGAAACTCTCGCCGCGGGTAGCCAGCATAGCCTCTGCAAAATAGCAAGCCCCATAACCCGTGGCCTCAGGACGCATGAGCGAACCGCCCCAGTTCTGGCCTTTGCCGGTCAGCGTGCCGGTGAACTCATCACGCAAGCGTTTGTATTGCCCGAACATATATCCTATTTCACGACCGCCCACACCGATATCACCGGCGGGCACATCGGTGTCTGCGCCGATATGACGCTGCAGCTCCGTCATAAAACTCTGGCAGAAACGCATCACCTCCGCATCGCTCTTGCCGCGAGGGGAGAAATCGCTACCGCCTTTCGCGCCGCCCATAGGAAGCGTCGTCAGGCTGTTTTTGAAAGTCTGCTCAAAGGCGAGGAACTTCATAATAGACAGGTTTACAGATGCATGGAAACGAATACCGCCCTTGTACGGACCAATGGCGCTATTCATCTGCACGCGGAAACCGCGGTTGACTTGCACCTCTCCTTCATCATCCATCCATGGCACACGAAACATAATAACACGTTCCGGTTCTACCATACGCTCGAGCACCTTTTGCTCGCGCATATAAGGATACGCCATTACTACGGGAGCTACGCTCTCAATGACTTCACGGACGGCTTGATGAAACTCGCTCTCGCCCGGGTTTTTTCGGATGAGGTCCGCCATAAAGGCGTCCACATACGCTTGTGTTTGTTTGTCCATAATTACTTGAGTTTTTTGTACCTTAATTAATAGTGGTTAAGACAATTAACCAACAGTAATATTTGCATCAATTTTGCGAATTAGCCCTTTGAGCACGTCACCTGGACCGAATTCATAGAACTCGTTTGCACCATCGGCAATCATATTCTGAACGGATTGCGTCCAGCGAACGGGGGCTGTAAGTTGTTTTAATAGGTTTTCGCGGATAATTTCCGGCTCTACAGAAGCCTGTGCGGTCACATTCTGGTAGATGGGACAGAATGGTTTGTGGAACTCTGTCTTGTTAATCGCAGCAGCCAAATCTTCCGCTGCAGGTTGCATGAGCGGCGAATGAAATGCACCGCCTACAGGCAGACGCAGCGCACGGCGTGCACCTGCTTCTTTGAGCGCTACACAAGCCGCATCGATGGCATCCACTTCTCCGGAAATAACCACTTGCCCCGGACAGTTGAAGTTAGCGGCCACCACTACGTGGTCATTTGTGATTTGATTGCAGATCTCTACTACTTTCTCATCTTCGAGACCGAGGACAGCTGCCATCGTTCCGGGATTCTGCTCACATGCCGCCTGCATCGCCTTAGCGCGCGCAGACACTAATAATAAAGCGTCCTCAAAACGCAAAGCACCGCACGCCACGAGTGCGCTGAACTCACCGAGGCTATGTCCGGCAACCATGTCGGGTTTCTCAATGGTCATCAGCCGCTGCGCTACTACAGAATGCAGAAAGACAGCAGGTTGAGTGACATTTGTCTGCTTGAGGTCCTCTGCCGTGCCATCGAACATCACTGCGGTCAGCGAGAAGCCAAGCAGCCTATCGGCTGCCTGACACATCTCGCGTGCTTCCGCATGTGCATCGTATAAGTCACGGCACATGCCCGGAAATTGACTTCCCTGGCCGGGAAAAACAAACGCCTTAGCCATGATTAGAGAACAACCGGTTCGCCCATCAGACCGCCCATCAGAATAACCACGAGGAGCGCCAAGATAGCGTAGAACTCAGGGAAAGCGGCCATAATCATGGTACCTGCAGTTACATTGTGTCCGCTACCGGTAGCAGCTACACCGTTGGCACATACTTGGCCTTGACGAATAGCCGACAGAAGAGCCACCAGACCCAATGCCATGCCGCCACCAAGGATAGCAGCAGCCTGCAGCGTGGTGATACCTGCCGTCAGATAC
>ONGK01000043.1 GCA_900317345.1 uncultured Bacteroidales bacterium
ACACATCTGTCGCACAACTGCCCTTGCTTGCTCTTCTCTCCCGTATATCTTCCGCACATAGGGCAGCATCGTGGGAAAAAGATACTCCGCAACATTGCTATCGTTTTATTTCCAATTTCGGTGCAAAGGTACAACAAATATTTGGAATATACAAGGGTTTAGGCAAAAAAAACGAATTATGCAATCAAAAGGGACCAAGCTTCGCGTTCGGCGGCAGAATCGTAATAACCAAACCACTCCGCTAATTGGTAGGGACGACCTGCGCCTCCGCTCTCCCCACCAGGTGCACTCCGTTAGCGCCCGTCGGGGACCCCATATTCCATAATCTACCATCCGCAGGGAACAAGTCTTTCAAAAAAGGAACAGGCTAGACCAAAAGGGACCAAGCTATGCAAAAAAAGACACAGGCTGTAAAAAAAAGACACAAGGTAGATTCAAAAGGGAACAAGCTATGCAAAAAAAAGACACAGGCTGTAAAAAAAGACACAGGGTACAAGTCAAAAGGGAACAAGTCAAAAGGGACCAAGGTAGGATGCGAGGGGTATGAGCGACGAGGGATAAAAGATAAAAGATAAGAGATAAGAGATAAAAGATAAGAGATAAAAGATAAAAGATAAGCGATAAAAACACCAAAGGCAGCCGAAGCTGCCTCTGATGAGATATTTTGAACAAGTTCAATTACTTAACCTTGTTTACTTAACCAGTTGGCCTTGGGCGTTGAAGAGACGGCCGTTCTTTTCAATAACGAGAATTCCGTTCTCCAGACGCTTAACCGCCTTGAGATCGTCAGCCGTATTGTCAAGAGCGGTGGCTGAACCTTTAACTAAATGTAGTTTTGTAATTCCTGTGTCGCCGCCAGTTTCTGTTTGACTAATACGAACAAAGGTATTCGCTGTGGTGTTCAATGGAATTGTGATATAATTAGGATCTGAGGATTTTTTGGGGAAACTAGTAATATCATCTTTCTTCTCACCATTTACATATACTTCAATCTTACGCTCTGAGGTAACACTATCATTTGATAACATCACACTTTCAGCAGGGCGGAATGCAAAGTATATGTTCGTGTAACCCTGTGTAACACGGCGGTTACCAGCGTCGTCTTTGTATTGAGCAATCTTCCAACCTCTAGCTGCATCATATTTATCTGCTACGTAAGGTGCATAAATGTAACTTGGTGCATCTTGGTTCGCTGTAAATTTAATGTCAGTGTCGTACGCAAGAGTAGCTGCGTTTGCAGGAGTCAACGCTTTATAAACAATAGTGTATTCATCAGTCAGTCCATCTACTCCTGTAATTGTTAATGTCGTGCCTTCAACAGTAACAGAAGGATCACCGTCTTTAGCGTACCAAGTGGAAACCTCTGTGTATGTAGGCTGAGAAGCTGTTGAGAGGTAAGGAACAGTAATTCTTTTATTAGAAATGTCAATACTACCTCTTGCTCCGTTGGAGAAAGTAATGATTTGCGGGTCCTTCTTTGCGGCTAAGGTGTCAACAGTAATGGTATAGTCCTTAGTTGCTACACCATCCTCGGCAGTAACTGTAATGGTAAATACATTGCCAACGCTATCAATTGAAGTTACTTCGGCATTTGCATCATTCGGCGTAGCTGTAATCTTTGATTTAGCAGGAACTTTTGCATCATATGCTATAGAAATAGAATATTTAGTAGTTGCTGGCGCAAAAACAGGATCTAATGTATAACCATCGACAGACAGTGCACTTAATGTAGCATCGTTGCTAATAACATGATCTTTCCATGTGGCCTTGATGGTTACATTTTTATTCGGCATCGTGAACTTGTTGTTAGAGATAGTAACATCCTCGGAAGTCCAAGCATCAAAATCTTTGCCATCTGGTGCGGTAAATTTGCATTCCGGTAGTGTTACTTCTGCGCCCTCAGCATATTTCATAGAAGCCATTTCACCTGTGCCTCCATTAGCAGAGAAAGAAACGGTTTTTCTGAACTCGATGAAGGAGACAGAGAATGCAGACATTACAACATACTTGGCGGCTCCATATACTTTAATGTAACGAACATCGGCTACTTCATCCGATTTGACAATACTATTGGCTTTCCAGTTACCTGCGCTCAAAGAATTCGTGTATGATTTCTTGACTGTTGTTCCATCGGCTCCAACGAAAGTGATTATTTCATTAAAAGCGTCGCTAGAGCCGCCATATAGTGTTGCAGTAATGCCAGTAACGGTGGCCGCTTGACCGAGATCAAAAGTGGCACATGCTTCAGCGTTTTTCAGATAGCCAAGAGCATTATCATTCATTCCATTACTCTTGGCAGCTGTTCTTCCATTTGTATTTAATGTGGAAACTAGGTCTACTGTAGCCTTACTATCTGAGCCATAACCATCATTAGTAAATGCCCAGCCTTCTGCATTGAGTTCAGAAATGGTCTTTGCATTGGAATAGCTATAAGTATAAGTTCCAATTTCTGCCCAAACAGCGTTAAGGACGGTGTCTTTAGTGATAGTCACCGGAGACGCAACATCTACACTTGCGTTGTTACGCCAGGTCATGAACTTATGATTTACTTTCGTGAAGGTCGGTAAGGTTAATTCAGTACCATCAGAAACGACTCTCTCATAGTTGCCGGCATTCAAAGTCCAACCGGTAGCATCGCTAATAGTGCCGCCTGCCGGAACGAGTGTCACTTTATAAGTTGTAGCAGCAGGGTCCACTTCTGTTGCAAAATCAACACTTGCCTCATCGCCTAAATCACAATAACCAGTAGCGCCAACAGCCTTTACTTTGAAGGTATAAGTTGTCTCCGGGCTCAATCCGCTTGCAGCATACGAGTTAGTCGCACAATCTGTCCAATCAACAACTACACTTGCATCCGATTTCTTAACAATCGAGACCTTATATCCAGCGGAGTTAGCCGCAGCCGTCCATGTCAAGTTCGCTGAATTATGCGTCTTACTACTTACACTCGGCGTTCCCGGCGTGCCAGGTTTTGTGCAAGTTGGAGCCAATGTAAGTGAAATTGAATACACATTTGTAGAGGTTCCTGCACGGCGGATCACACGAATACCGTTAGCTCCAGAAGGGATGGTTACACCTACGGTAATATCATGTGCCGATTTATTTCCATCATTAGCCTGTGTTACTTCTGTGGCCCAAGTTGTTCCACCGTTAGTAGTAAACTGAAATCCCCAGTTCTTATCTGTTTTGGTCGTATTAATATAACCATTAATACTTGCTGCAGTGAAAGTACCTGAAGCAAGAACTATTTGAAAATAGTCACCGTCACTTCCCAATTTACCATCTTTAGCATTTCCTGCATTAGCCGTCGTGGTTACTGTTGCATTTACTGGAGAAGTTACCGTCGCAGACTGATTTGATCCAGTAAATATGTCAGCCATGGTAAATGTTTCCACCGCCCACATTTGTGTGGCAAAGAGTGCACACATGATTAATGAAAATAGTTTTAGTTTTCTCATAATGCATTAAAAGATTAATTAGTTAAACAAAAAGTTATTTATATATAAAAATATACTATTTTTATGACCACTTCGTTGTTGGACCTCGCTTAAACTAAGGCTCGCGCGACTGCGTGCTCTGCACTTGTATAGCGCTACGCCTTGTTCTGCGCTCTCCCCATAGCAAACAGCCTGCGGCTTCGGTTTACTCTGGGGACCCCGAATACATAAGTAAACTTATTGTAGCCCGCCAGGGCGGTCAGCACCTCCAAAGGAGGTAAAGGGTCCTAAAAAAGGGAAGCGGTAAAAAGTATCAATGTGCATTCTGCTCAATGTTTTAAGTGCCGAGCAGGGGCACGATGTTGCATTTTTCTCAGGTTGACCAGCTATTGCACACGTAATGACCACGTATTGCCTCCGAGATGAGTCCGAGAGGCTCAAAATGTTCAATATGTCGGTGCAACAACAAAAAACATGCCTCAAAATAGGCTGTACGGTTAAAGAAAATGTGTTTCGATGACCGGTTAATTAGTTAAACAAAAAGTTATTTATATCGCTTTAAACTTCTCACAAGAAGCCTTTGCGACTGCAAAGATAGCGCTTTTTTTTGAAATATGCAAATTAAAGTTTGCAAAATTGGTGTTTTTTCACAAAAAACGTCAATTTGTCACACTAATTGCAGTAAAAAATAGAGGTTTTTTGTATAATTTAACAAAAACCTATAAAACCCTTTGTGTGCTTTAGAAGCGATGCTTCTTGTTCAAATAGCTACTAAAATCTGCTTGTAAGCAAGCTTCCAGACAGCTTTTACCACCAATTTGTACAACTCTACGAGTATAAATCACACAAAGACATAAACCGAAAAAACAATTTTTAGTGAGAATATCGCAGTTGCTACAATGCCAAAGAGCCGTGAGCGGATGAGTAGTGCGTGGGGATTGTGGGAACATGGGTTGAGTACGGTAAGAGTACGGTGTGGGTACGGTGTGGGTACAGGAATAGTTCGTTAATAATTCGTCAATAATTCGTCAATAGTTCGTCAATAGTTCGTGTTTGGAAGCAGGAGAGAAGGAGAAGAGAAGGAGGAGAGAAACGGGAGAGAAGGAGAAGAGAAGGGGGAGAGAAGGAGGAGAGAAGGAGGAGAGATACAGCAAGGGAAATTTGAAAAAATTTCGGAAAAGGTGCACAATTTTAAAAAAAACGCGTGCGCGCTTGCATATATGAAAAAAATATTGTACCTTTGCACGCTTTTTATGCACTAAAAGATAAAAAGGTGTATAAAAAAAATATAAGGAGGCTATTATGAAAAAAGTATTGAGTACATTATTCACATTACTTGTTACATTCGCGACGATGATTGCGAATGAGTACGAAACTCTGAACGGGATTCGGTATTCCGTTGACATAACTGCTAAGACAGCTTCCGTGGTATATAGTGCCGATTATACCGGCGTGATCGATATTCCCAACGTGATTTATCCCGAATGCGCCGGAGCTATGCAATGCAGAGTAATAGGCGTAGAAGATGGTGCATTCAAGAATTGCACAGGTCTGACGAAGGTTTCTGTTACTTACAACGTCAAGACCGTCGGCAAAGAGGCGTTCTACGGTTGTACCTCCTTGACGCAAGCGGATGTTGCAGGCGCTGAGCAGATAGGAGCTTGGGCCTTCTACAACACCGCCATCACATTCATTTATCTTCCGCACGTAACGAGAATCGAGAATTACACTTTTTACAACTGCACACAGCTGGCACAAGTTTCTTTGTCCAACAGCTTGACAGATATAAGCGATTTTGCTTTTAAGAATTGTACGTCTTTGACGTCCATTAATATCCCGAATAGTGTAAAAAATGTATGGAACGAGGTTTTTATGGGTTGTACAAATCTGGCGACCGTTACCCTGCCGGAAAAAATGGAATACTTGGGCGGAAACACCTTTCGGGATTGTCCAAATCTGAAATCCATTAAACTGCCGGAGGGGATAAATACCATCCAACAAGCTACCTTTATGAGTTCGGGCCTCACGTCCATTACCATACCGGATAGTGTGGTTACGATTCGGGAGCGTTCATTCTATTTCTGCCGGTCTCTGGACACGATTTCTCTGCCGGCCGGTATTACCACCATTCGTGAGTTCCTATCCAGAGCACTACCTTCAACGAATACATGTTCGCCTCTACCCTGTATGTACTCAAGGGGCGCAAGTCTTTGTACGAAGCAGCCGCGGTATGGAATCGCTTCCACATAGTGGATTCCCTTGCGGACTATTTGGTCAACACCATCCCCGTTGCGCAGGTTTATTACGACTCCATTGCCAACGGCTATCCGGCTGTTGCTGCAGACTTATTGCTGCATATCCAAACGGCCGATGAGGCTGTGTATGATACGTTGCTTGATGCCGCAGGTCGCGATGCCGCAGCTGATTCGTTACTTCTGGCGCTCCAAGCGGCACAGGATGCCGTTTTGCAAATCAATATTACGAACTTCGAGAACTACAAGCAGACCATGATCGATTCGTTGGTCAACATGCAGGAAGAGGAAGATGCGCCGGGTATGCAAGAGTCCATCAACGAAATGCGTAACATCATACATGACCTGGAATATAACAACTCGATGACATATAATCAGAATATAGCAGAGGTAGATGTGCTCTTTACCAGCTTTGCTGAGCTAATACTCCTGCGGAGAGAAGACGAACTCCGCTGGGTTCAGCGGGCGTATTGCGACTCCTGCAACAGTTTGATTTCTCAATACAGAGAAAGCGATACTTGTAAGATGATGATTTGGGAAGCCAGAGATTCGTTGGAAAATATGGTGTACGACCATGAACTGCTGTATGTAGAGAATGTAGCACGAGTTGCGGATTTCTATGCACAACTGAAGAGCGATTTGGACGAGCAGATACGCAAAGAGGAAGAAGCGCATTACCAAGCCCTGTTAGCCGAATTTGAGGCCTACAAACAACAAAAAGCCGCGGATTGTGCCTATTGGCCGGACTGGAATGGTGTGGCGCAAGTAAGTGACTCGTGCCAAAAAATCATAGAAGATGCCCAAGCGGCAATATTGGCTTGCGAATATGACCGAGCATTCGATTTGGAGATAAACGAAAACATAGTATACAGCGTGTACTACCAATGGTTTCTGCTGTTTCAAGAGCAAGTCAGAAAAGAACGCGAAGAAGGTATCGAAGTTGTAATAGACGAGATTGCCCTACCGCGTAAGACCATCCGCGACGGGCAAGTGGTGATAGAACGCGGTGACAAAGTATTTACCGTAACAGGAAAAGAATTATGATAGAAAACCACCATTAAAACTATACGATTATGAAAAAGTTACTTGCTTTATTCTTTCTCATTTCGCTCAGTTGGCAGGCCGTCTATTCATGGCCGCCTCAAGCCGACGCAACGATAGACGACGTGCGTTACGTTCTCGATCAGAACACCAAGACCGCCACTGTTACTTGCTGGCTGTGGGATGGAACGGGTTGCAATAAATACAACAACGTCGAGGTAGCCAACATTCCCGATACAATTGAGTATGAGTCCGAGAAGTACCGCGTAGTGGGAATCGAGGAATACGCCTTCTATAATTGCAAACAATTGACCAAAGTTACTATTCCGGAGAGCGTCACCTCTATTGGAAGCATGGCCTTTTACGGTTGCCCCCTTTTGACCACTGTTCTTATATCTGATAGCGTTCCCGAGATTGGGGAGTCGGCTTTTGGCGATTGCACCGCTTTGCAATTCATACGGCTGCCGTACAACTTAACCAAGATACCCGTCGGGATGTTTACCGGATGCACCGGCTTGATGTCCATCACCATCCCTCAGAATGTCACAGAGATTGAAGAGATGGCCTTTTATAACTGCTCCAGTCTGACATATGTCATGTGGAATGCGCGAGATTGCAAGGCGTATGATTTCGGTAGCCAAGTAGATATGTTTCACTTTGGCGCGGACGTAGAAGTGATTCCAAGCCACTTATGCGAAGGGATATCGGCGAACATCAATGGTATTCCCGGCAATGTCCGGATTATTGGTGACAGTGCTTTCTATAACAGCCATCTGTCCGCCCTTGTGATTGGCGGCGACAATGTGCTGGATCATTCAAGTCTCGACTATAGCAATCTGGACAGTATAGGCACAGGTGCGTTTGCCAATAATCCTGATCTAATGATTGTGATGTGTGCCGCAGCGGTACCGCCGCGTATGGGCGAGCATGTCTTCGACTCCGCAACATACAGCCAAGCGGAGCTCCATGTGCCATTCAAGAGCAAGAAAGCCTACAAGGCTGCCGAGCATTGGAAAGATTTTCTGCATATTCAGTCTATTGTAGAACCGGATGAATATACTATTACCTTCCAGAACTGGAATGACTCTGTGCTGCAGATTCGCCAGGTGCCGAGAGACGAGATGCCGGTTTATACAGGCGAGACTCCCACGCGGCCTGATGACGATGAGTGGACCTACGTATTCGATGGCTGGGAGCCGCAAATCACAAAAGCTGATGACGATGCTACGTATGTGGCCGTTTACCTTCCATCACCCAAAGAACAAGCCCTCGAAGACATCCATACAGAAAGCACGATGCCTGCCAAAATCCTACACGAAGGCCATATATATATCCTCCGCGGAAAGAATATTTACACAGCGACGGGAGTGCAAATAAAGTAAGTAACGAATCATGATAGAATACATCAAAGGAATATTGACAGAATTAAACCCGACCACCGCTGTGGTTGAGGCAGCGGGTGTAGGCTATTCGATAGCCATCACCCTACCCGTCTATTCGGCGTTAGTGGGGAAAGAAGAGCAAGAGGTGAAGCTCTATATCACTGAGATAATCCGCGAAGACACGCATGAGTTATACGGATTCACGGTGGTGGCAGAGCGACAGTTGTTCGAACTACTGATGACGGTGAGCGGCGTAGGTGCAGCCACAGCGCGGATGATTATGAGCGCATTCTCGGCAGAGGAACTGCGTATGCTCATCGCTACGGGCAACACCAAAGCGATGGCGAAAGTGAAAGGACTTGGCACCAAAACGGCACAGCGTATCATCGTGGACCTCAAAGATAAAGCACTCAAGCTCGACCTGGGCGGCGACCCGACAGAGCTGCCGATGGATGTTGAGGTAGAAGATACGGGCGTGAAAGCCGAAGCGATAAGTGCGTTGACGATGCTGGGCTTTGCGGCCGCAGCGAGCGGGAAGGCGGTGGATAAGATATTGAAGGCGGAGCCGACGCTCAAAGTAGAAGCGGTGATTCGGCGCGCGCTGACGATGCTATGATTTGAATTAGCCTCATCACTATGCAGAAAAAGCGGCGATAGCAACCCCTCGGCGACGGACGCTCCCATGCGTCCCCTCCCCGCTCCGCGCCCCATGCGCGGAGATGCACTGTCGCTACGGGGTTCTATCGCTCGCAGCGCGGAGGCAAAGTTAAAAGGATAAAGCAGAGGCAAAGTTAAAAGGATAAAGCAGAGGTTAATCAAAAAACGCAGCGCGGAGGCGAATCAAAAGAAAGAGAGAAAGGAAAAGAAGGACTGAATTGAAGAAGATATTGCACATATTACTGCTGGTATTGCTATCATTAAGTATGGTAGTTCAGCCTTCGTATGCGCAAAAGACACTGAAACAGTTGGTGGCGGAAGAGAAAGCGCGGAAGGAAGCAGAGAAAGCAGAGAGAGAAGCGCAAGCCGCAAGAGCGGCTGTTAATAAGTCCTCGACTGTTGATAAGACTCCGTCTGTTGATAAGTCTTCGACTGTTGATAAGACTTCGTCTGTTAGTCCGGAAGAGGCAGCAGATATCGTGACGGAGACGGACAGCGCCATTTGGGCACCGACGAGAGTGAAGCAACTGGGTGCACAGAACTTCGGCGACCTGACGCTTCCGCAGAGTTCGATGGACCTGCAGGACCCGAACAACATCACTACAACCGTTGAATATCAGCCGGAGACCGGCACCTATATCATCCGCACCAAGATAGGCGATACGGATGTGACGACGCCGTACATGCTGACGCAGGAGGAATATAACCACTACGCCGAGCGGCAGATTATGCACAGCTACTGGCAGAAGAAAATAAGCGAAGTAGAGCATAACAACGAGACGAAATTCGATATCACCGATATGAAGTTTAACATCGGTCCGGCGGACAAAGTGTTCGGTCCGGGCGGTGTGCAACTGAAGATGCAAGGTAGCGCGGAGCTGCTATTCGGCTTCAAGCACCAGTATATCGCTAACCCATCGCTTACCGTACGCGCGCGAAACAATAACATCTTCGACTTCGACGAGAAAATCCAGGCATCCATCCAAGGAAAAGTAGGTACGCGCCTCAACTTCAACCTGAGCTATAACACCGAGGCGTCGTTCTCATTCGACCAGCAGAACCTCAAGTTGAACTACAAAGGCGAGGAAGACGATATCATCCAGTCCATCGAAGCCGGCAACGTGACGATGGACCTTCCGAGTTCGCTGATCCGCGGTAGCCGTGCGCTATTCGGTATCAAGACGAACCTGAAATTCGGCAAGTTCAAGATCCAAGCGCTCATCAGCCAGCAGAACAGCCAGGCGCAGACAGTGAGCAGCAAAGGCGGTGCGCAGATGACAAAATTCGATATCGCGGGTGATCTATACGACGAGAACCGACATTTCTTCCTGAGCCATTTCTTCCGCGACCACTTCGAGGAAGCGATGCAGAGCGTGCCGTATGTAGCGAGCGGTTGGACCATCAACAAGATAGAGGTATGGGTGACCAACAAACGCGGCACCTACGACCAGGCGCGTAACATCGTGGCGTTCACCGACCTGGGTGAGAACACAGACCACCTGCAGAACACCAATTGGAGCAGCACGCAGTTCCTATCGCCGGACAACAGCGTGAACGACCTATATGACGTGGTTCGGACGACGCCATTCCGCGACCTGCAACAGACGAGCACAGCGCTCGAAGGACTGAACGACATGGAAGGCGGCGTGGACTTCGAGAAGATTGAGTCGGCACGATTGCTGAGCAGCAGCGAGTATACGCTCAACAGCGCATTGGGATACATATCCCTCAAATCGGCGCTGAACCAAGACGAGGTGCTCGCCGTGGCCTATGAATACACCTACAACGGCAAGGTCTATCAGGTGGGTGAGTTCTCGACGGACAACAACGATGAGCTCAAAGCGCCAAACGCGCTGGCGATGAAGATGCTGAAATCGAGCGCCAATGCTCCGAGAAAGAAGAACCGCGGCACATGGGACCTGATGATGAAAAACATCTACGCGCTGGGCGCGACGAGCATCCAGTCCGACAAATTTGAGTTATACGTGACCTACCGCAACGACTCGGTGGGCACGGACATGCAATACCTCAACGAAGGTCCGGTGAACGGCAAGCAACTGATCCGCGTGATGAACCTCGACCGCTTGGACCAGAAGAACAACGCCAGCCCCGATGGCCGCTTCGACTACTTGGAAAACCTGACCATCTACTCATCCAGCGGCAAAATCATCTTCCCGGTGCTGGAGCCTTTCGGCCGTCACCTGGCGTCCGTATTAGGCAATGACCCGCGGCTGATGAACAAATACTGCTTCTTCGAGCTGTACGACTCGACCTTAGTGGTAGCGCAGGAGCTGAGCGAGAAGAACAAATTCCACCTGACCGGTAAATACAAAGGCACGAACGGGAGCGAGATTAGGCTGAACGCGATGAATGTGCCGCGAGGTTCGGTAACCGTGACGGCGGGCGGCGCGACGCTCATCGAGAACGTCGATTATACCGTAGATTATACGATGGGAACGGTGACGATTCTCAATACCTCGATTCTTGAATCCGGAACAAACGTAGATGTGAAACTGGAGAACCAGAGCACATTCTCGATGCAGCGCAAGTCGCTCTTCGGCGCACATCTGGAATATGAGTTCAACAAAGACCTGGTGGTAGGCGGTACGATTATGCACCTGCGTGAGCGTCCGCTGACGACCAAAGTGAACACGGGTTCCGAGCCGTTGGCGAACACCATCTGGGGCGTGAACGGAAGTTGGCGTACCGAGATGCAGTGGCTGACCAACGCCATCGATAAGATACCTTGGATTACCGCAACCGCTCCATCCACATTCTCAGTCAACGCTGAGTTTGCGCACCTCATACCGGGTCACACGCGAGACGTAGGCGCTGTGGGAACGGCGTATATAGACGATTTCGAGAGCACGACGACCAATATTGACGTACACTACCCCAGTTACTGGTTCCTCTCGGCGACGCCGACCGTCTTCAGCGAATCGAAAGATATCAACCGGCCGAGCTATAACAAGAACCGCGCGTTGCTGGCCTGGTACGCCGTAGACCCCATCTTCGGCTATCCGCAGACCAATACTCCTCCGCACATCCGCAATGACGTGGATGCGATGAGCGACCACCGCACGCGTATCGTCTATCAGGAAGAGATTTACCCGAACCGGCAAGAGGCAAGTAACATCGACACCAAACTGGCGGTGCTCAACCTCTCTTTCTACCCCAACGAACGCGGCCAATACAACATCAGCGCAAGCGAAATAGACGCCACCGGCCACCTGTCGAACCCGAAGAAACGCTGGGGCGGTATCATGCGGCGACTGGACAACACCGACTTCGAGAAAGCGAACATCGAGTATATCCAGTTCTGGCTGATGGACCCGGCGCTGACGAACCCCGACGGCTACGAAGGCGAGCTATATATCAACCTCGGCGACGTGAGCGAGGATATCTTGCGCGACGGCAAGAAAGCATTCGAGCACGGTCTGCCCGTTAGTCCGGCTGACCGCGGGCGCGTCGATTCGACCATATGGGGTTATGTACCCCGTACGACCAGTACCACCGTTGCCTTTAGCAACGAGACCGGTTCGCGCGCTATGCAGGATATCGGTCTGAACGGTCTGAACAGCGAGCAGGAGAAAGAATGGCCGGCATACAAGCAATATCTGACCGAGTTGCAGGGCCGTGTGTCCGCAGACGTGTGGAACGGATGGAATCATCCGGATAGTATTTTCTCTCCGCGTCACGACCCTGCGGGTGATAACTTCCATTACTACCGTGGTACCGATTTTGACCAAAGGGAAGTCTCTATCCTTGACCGATACAAGCACTTCAACGGTACGGAGGGCAACTCACCTGCCACCGAGCAACAGACGGAGAGCTACGGTACCGCGTCGACGCTGACGCCGGATATCGAGGATATCAACCGCGATAACACACTCAACGAATACGAGAAATACTATCAGTACAAAGTTATCCTCCGCCCCGACATGATGGAGGTAGGCCGTCAGCATATCACCGAGAAGAAAGTGCGCAAAGTGACGCTGCGCAACGGCAAGACGGAAGATGTGACATGGTACCAATTCAAGATACCTCTCCGCGGCGACAGCGCTACGGTGCAGAAAGTAGGGTCCATCCGCAACTGGAAATCCATCCGCTTCATGCGAATGTATATAACGGGCTGCGAGAAAGAGACGCACCTGCGTTTCGCTACGCTGGACCTCGTCCGCGGCGACTGGCGTCAGTACACCCGCGACCTCGCGCCTATCGGCACGCCGGTTAATACCGGTGCATCCATCGATGTGCAGACCGTGAACATCGAAGAAAACAGCACCCGTTCGCCGGTGAACTACGTGCTGCCACCGGGTGTGAGCCGTCAGACCGACCCGGGCCAAGCCCAACTCATCGCCCAGAACGAGCAGGCGATGGTATTGCGCGTGACGAACCTCAGTCCGTACGACGCACGGGCGATGTATAAGAACACCGGCTACGACATGCGCCAATACAAGAACCTGCAGATGTTCGTTCACGCGGAGCAGATGAGCGCACTCGACCCCGACCTGAAAGACGGCGACATGACGTGCTTCATCCGCTTGGGTACGGACCTGCGCAACAACTACTACGAATACGAGATTCCGCTTGTTCTCACGCCTCCGGGCACCTATAACAACAACTCCGCCATCGACCGCGAAAAAGTGTGGCCGAAAGAGAACATGTTCGACTTCGCGCTCAAAGTGCTGACGGATGCGAAGATTGCGCGCAACCGCGCTAAACGCGGAGGCAACGAGGGTGTGAGCAACACCATCCCGTACGTCATCTACGATGAGGCGAGCGGCAAACCGCAGAACAAAATAACCGTGCTCGGTAACCCGACGCTGGAAGATGTGTCGTCCATCATGATTGGTGTGCGCAACAACAGCCAGCATGAGCTATGCGGCGAGGTTTGGGTGAATGAGCTTCGCCTGAGCCAGTTCAACGAGCAAGGCGGTGTGGCAGCCATGGCAAACGCAGCGCTGGCCATCAGCGATATTGCGCAACTGAACGTGGCCGGACGTCTGGAGACCGCAGGCTACGGTTCGATAGAATCCAACGTGCTGGACCGCAATGTGGACAACTTCTACCAGGTGAGCGTCAGCGCCGCACTCGAAGCGGGCCGCCTCTTCCCGGAGAAAGCGAAAATTCAGATGCCGCTCTATGTATCATACAGCAACGAGACGACGAGCCCCGACTACGACCCGCTCGACACGGACGTGAAGCTGAGAGAAACACTGAGCACCTACGACACCAAGCGCGAACGCGACTCCGTCAAACAGAGGTCCAACACCGTGCATGAGTCCACCTCGTTCAGCGTGAGCAACATGAAAGTGAACATCCATTCGAAGAAGAAAGACATGTTCTACGACCCGGCGAACTTCTCCATTTCGGCTTCGTATAACAAGCAGAACGAGCACACGCCGGAGATGGAAACCAACCTCACTACTGACCACAGAGGTTCGTTCCAATACGCCTATAACTTCAACCCCAAACCCTGGGAGCCGTTCTCCAAAGTGCAGAAAGTGCAGAAAGTGAAGTTCCTCAAAGAGATGAATATCTACTACCTGCCCCAGTCGTGGTCGTTCAACACAAATATGCACCGCACCTTCAGCCATATGAAGATGCGAGACCTCGCAGGTGCATCCTCCCAATCGATGGACTTGACGTACAGCAAGGACTTCACGTGGGACCGCCATGTGGACATCAAATATGACCTGACCAAAAACATGAAGTTCAGCTTCCAGTCCGCGATGAACGCCATCATCGACGAAGGCAAATACACACCGGAAATCCTGAACAACCGCAATTTTGACGAGCAATTCAACCACGACCACTACGAGGCCTGGAAAGATACGATTAAGCACTCGCTGGCCAAATGGGGCAAGCCCTACACCTACCAGCAAGTATTCACCGCGAGCTGGAATGTGCCGTTCAACCGCATCCCGGGTCTGGACCCGCTGAGCGCCAATGCCTCCTATAACGCGAACTATAACTGGACGCGAACCGCATCCAGCATGAACGGTGTGGACCGCGGAAACACCGTAAGCAGTACGCAGACCTGGCAAGTGGACGGAAGCATCAATTTTGAGACCTGGTACAACAAATCCAAATACTGGAAGACGATGACGCAGCGGTACACCGGCCGTGGTTCGCGCCGTGCCTTCAAGCCGAAGACCTACACCCAGACCGTCACGCTGAAGAAAGGCGAAGCGGTGGAGATTACCCACCGCCTGAACAGCGAGCTGCTCACGGTGACCGTGGTGGACGGGGACGGCAAGAGCGTACCGGTGACCTTCAAGCCGGCGGGCAACACCAAGATGACCATCACCGCTAAGCGCGATTGCGCGAACGCTACCGTTTCCGTCTCTTCGCGCGACCCGAACGAGCGGACGCCGGCGCAGATAGCGGGCGATATGTTCGCATATGTCGGCACGATGTTCCGCCGTCTGCAGGTGACCTACCGCGAGACGAACTCGATGACCTTGCCCGGCTTCGAACCGGAGGCAGGCTTCATGGGCCAGCGCAGGGTGAACGGCAAGTACGCTCCGGGTTATGACTTCGCCTTCGGTTTCATCCCGAACAACATGATTGAGCGCGCCAAGACCAACGGATGGCTATCCACCGACACGACCATCGTGCAACCGGCGACCAGGGCGCATACCTCGGATTTCGATATCAAACTGACGCTCGAACCGCTACCCGGCTTCAAAGTGCAGCTGAGCGGAAAACGCTATATTGCGCAATCGACCTCCATCATCTACAGCTACGACTACCCGCAAGAGACCATGACCGGTTCGTTCAACATCACGCAGGTGGCCATCGGAACGATTTTCAGCCGCGTAGGTTCGCAGGAGGAGAACTTTGCCAACAGCGCCTTTGACCAGTTCCTCGCCAACCGCCAGGTTCTCACCACGCGCGTGCAGGACCAATACACCGGCATGATACTGCCCAGCGCCGGATTTATGAGCAACATCCCGGCGGGCACCAAATATGACCCGAACAAACACGGCCGGGTGAACTCCTCTTCCGCCGATGTGCTGGTTCCCGCCTTCCTCTCTGCCTATACCGGCAGAGACGCCAACCGAGTAAGCCTGAATCCATTCCTGGGCATCCTGAGAATACTGCCGAACTGGTCTGTCACCTACGACGGTTTGGGCAAACTGCCGTGGATGCGCGATCATTTCAAGTCCGTCACGCTCACGCACGCGTACACCTGTAAGTACGCCATCGGTTCATACGGTTCCTACTCCACATGGGTGGGTGCCGAGGACAACAACAAGATGCTCGGTTTTGTGCGTGATGTAACCACCGATGCACCGCGGCCGAGCTCAATGTACGACATCAGCAATGTGACGCTCACCGAGGCCTTCAGCCCGCTTATCGGTCTGAATTTGACGATGAAAAACTCGCTGTCCCTGAAAGCTGAATATCGCAAGCAACGTAACCTGGCGCTCAACGTGACCAGTGTGCAGCTGACCGAAGGACACACCAGTGAGTTCGTCATCGGCGGCGGCTATACCATCAAGAACCTCAGTTTCATCGCCCGCAAGAAAGACGGCGGGCAACGCAAAGTGAGCAACGACCTGAAACTGCAAGTCGATGTGTCGTACAAAGATGTGAAAATGCTGCTCCGCAAAGTGGAGGAAGGTATCACGCAGGCCTCGAGCGGCAACCGAGTACTCGCCATCAAGATTTCGGCAGACTACGTCCTGAGCCAGAAAGTGAACCTGCAACTATTCTACGACCACCAGGGCACCACACCGCTCATCTCGTCGTCCTACCCTGTCAAAGCGGACAACATAGGTCTGAATATCAAACTGATGTTGACGAGGTAGAGGTATGGCATTTAAGGTAGGGATTATCGGTCCGGAGAGTACGGGCAAGAGCTGTCTCGCCCGATATTTGGCACAAAGATATAAAGGAACGTGCGTGCCCGAGTACGCGCGCACGTACGTAGAACGCAAAGGGACGACGGAGGTCTCGTTCGATGAGTTGTGCCATATCGCCCGTCATCAGATAGAAGAGATGGAGCAGATAGCCAAGAGCCAAGAGCCGGTAGTATTCTTCGATACGGAACTGATTGTCACCAAAGTCTGGTTTGACTACGCATTCGGGCGCGTGCCCGAATGGCTGGAGAAGGCCATCAAAACCTACCCGATGGATGTATATCTGCTCACCTACCCTGACCTGCCATGGGTAGCCGACAGCGCCCGCTCCAACGGTTCGGACGCCATCCGCAAGGAGCTGTTTGACCGCTACGAAGCCGAGATACAGGCGCTTGATATCCCCTACTACATCATCAAGCACGAATAAAAAGGCTTTTTTCTGCATTTTTTTGAAGAAAAATTTGGTCATGTCAAAAAAAAGCAGTACCTTTGCACCCGCTTTTCGGAAATTGTCTCCCTAGCTCAGTTGGTAGAGCAACTGACTCTTAATCAGTGGGTCGAGAGTTCGAGCCTCTCGGGGGACACAAAAAAAGTCCCAGCGAAGCCTTGATAGCCGGCACTCTGGCCTCAGCCTCGGCGGTACAACGCTCGTAGTCAGCGCCGGTGAACGGTTTGCCGGATTTCACAGGAATCTCGAAGTAGAACTTAATCTTCGGCTCGGTTCCGGACGGACGAACAGACACTTTGAGACCGCCTTCGGTGAAGTACTGGAGTACATTCGAAGTGGCATTCAACGGCATCTCGATAGCGGATTCCACCCATTTGCCGTCCTTGAGTTCGGATTGCTTGAGCAGTTTGAAGTCTTTAATCTTAACCACTTTCTCGCCTGCGATTTCCTTCGGCGCATTAGCACGATAGTCCACCATCATCTGTGCGATTTCCTCAGCGCCGGACTTACCCGGACGAACGACGTTGATGGTCGTCTCGCGCTGGAAGCCGTAGTCCTCGTAAATCTTAAGCAGATAATCATAGAGCGTCATGCCGTTATCCTTGGCATAAGCTGCAATCTCGCAGATGAGGCAGATAGCCGATGGTGAGCATTTATCGCGCACGGCATCGTACGGCAGGAAGCCGAAACTCTCTTCGCCGCCGCCGATATATTTGCGTTTGCCCTCCCACATACGGATACGGTTGGCAATCCACTTGAAGCCCGTATATTCGTCGGTCAGGGTCACGCCTTGTGCATCAGCAATCTTACGGATGAGCTCGGAGGTGACGATGGTCTTGACGATGAACATATCATCGCGGAGTTTGCCCAGGCGCTTCATGTTATTGATGATGTAGTAGTGGTACATGATGTTGGTCTGGTTGCCGTTGATGATGACCCACTCACCTTTGTCATTGCGGCAAACGATAGCGATACGGTCTGCATCCGGGTCGGAAGCGATGACGAGATCCGCACCCAGTTTTGTACCCAGTTTCATACCGAGGGTCATAGCCTCAGCGTTCTCAGGGTTCGGAGAAACGACGGTCGAGAAATTGCCATCGATAACCATCTGCTCGGGCACGACATGGATATTCTGGAAGCCCCATGAGCGCAGGCACATCGGCACTATCTGACGTCCGGCACCGTGCATCGGGGTATAGACGATATTGAGGTCTTTCTGGCGAAGGATGGTCTCCTGGTCAATCATGACGTCCTTGACAGCCATCATGTAATCATAGTCCATCTCGCCGCCGATGATCTCAATGAGGTCTTTATTGGCTTCCCATTTCACATCCTCCATGCGCACTTTGTTCACCTCATCGATGATACCCTGGTCGTGCGGCTGGAGCACTTGGCTTCCGTCCTCCCAGTATGCTTTGTAGCCGTTATATTCCTTCGGGTTATGGCTGGCGGTCACATTCACACCGCCCTGGCATTTGAGATGACGGATAGCGAAGGATACCTCCGGCGTCGGGCGGAGCGATTCAAACAGATACACCTTGATGCCGTTAGCAGAGAAGACATTCGCTACGGTCTCGGCGAAGAGACGTCCGTTATTACGGCAGTCATGGCCTACCACCACAGCTACGCGGCCGTTCTGCACATTCTGGAAGCCGCCCGCTTTCTGCACCTTCAGCAGATAATTGGCATATCCCTGCGTGGCCTGCGCCACGATATACTTGTTCATTCGGTTCGTGCCGACGCCCATGATACCGCGCAGACCGCCGGTTCCGAACTCGAGGGTACGATAGAAAGCATCGATGAGCTCCGTCTTATCCTCGGCGTTCATGAGCGCTTTCACTTGTGCGCGAGTCTCCGCGTCAAACGGTTCCTTGGTCCATACCTCGGCAACCGCCATTACTTTTTTCAATTCTTCTTCCATGGTAATTAATTTTAATTTGTTAATATTATTTCGATATTTCGTTATTTCGACTCTTTGACCTTGTAGATAGCATCGAGGTTACGATGGAAACCATCGAAATCGAGACCGCAACCGATGACAAACTCATCGGATATCTCATGGCCGACGTAGTCCGGTTTGGCATCATCGTACTCCAGTTTGTTGGGCTTGAACAGCAGCGAGGTCACGCGTACAGATGATGCACCGTGCGCCCGCATGTATGCCTTAAGCTGATGGATGGTGAGGCCGGTATCCACAATGTCCTCCACAATGATTACATCGCGCTGGTCCACCACCTGCTGCAGCGGCACGATGAACTCCAGCTGGCCGGTTGAGGCCATGCCATAATAAGAGCTGACACGGATGAACGTGACCTCACAACGGATGTCGCTCAGCGCACGCATAAGGTCCGCCACATACATGAACGCACCGTTGAGAACCACCACAAAGAGCGGTTCTTTGTCCTTGTAGTCCGCACTGATTTTATTAGCCACTTGCTGCACGTCCGCTGCTATCTGCTTCGGCGTGAGCCATTCTTCGAAATGATAACCTTGTTCGTCAATGCTACGCATATATATTTATGATTTATGATTTCAAATTTATGATTTATGATTTACTCCTCATAGTTCTGGAAGAGGAAGTCGTTATACGGATAGCGCTGCACATGAATGGCCTTGATACGATCGTATAGCAAGGCGCGCAGCGCGTCAATATTGTCTTTGTTTTTCGCAGAGATGAAGATACAATCCTCGCCGAGGCGTGCCATCCAGCTCTTGCGCAAATCCTCCAGCGAGAGGTTCTCACGCTGAATCGGCGTGAGGTCGTCCTCCTCTTTGGGAGTATAGGTGAAATTATCTATCTTATTGAATACAACAACGGTAGGTTTGTCGTCCTTGCATATATCGTGGATGGTGGCTTCCACCACTTCGTATTGCTCCTCAAAGTTCGGATGGCTGATATCCACCACATGGACGAGGAGGTCTGCTTCGCGCACTTCGTCCAGGGTCGATTTGAAGGACTCGACAAGGTGGTGCGGCAGTTTGCGGATAAAGCCGACCGTATCAGACAGGAGGAACGGCAAGTTCTCTATCGTCACTTTGCGGACCGTGGTATCAAGGGTAGCGAAGAGCTTGTTCTCCGCGAACACATCGGATTTGGATAGCAGGTTCATCAGCGTTGACTTGCCGACATTTGTATATCCGACGAGAGCCACGCGAACCATCTTGCCGCGGTGCTGGCGCTGGGTAGCCATCTGTTTGTCGATAGTTTTGAGCTGCTCGCGAAGCAACGCGATGCGCTGACCGATGACGCGCTTATCCGCCTCTATCTGGGTCTCACCCATACCGCGGTTCGTACCGCCACCGCCGCGCTGACGGTCAAGGTGGCTCCACATACGCGTCAGACGAGGCAGCATATACTGCAGGTGCGCCATCTCGACTTGCGTCTTGGCGTAAGAGGTCTGCGCGCGCTGGAGGAAAATCTCAAGAATGAGGATTGTCCGGTCGATGACGCGGACATCAGGCTGACCTTTGTGATTAAGCGCTTTCTCTATATTGCGTATCTGGCGCGGCGAAAGTTCGTCATCAAAAATGACAACATCGATGGGATGATGATCAATAATATATTGGTCTATCTCATCCAGTTTGCCTTCGCCCACATAGGTCGCCGTGTTGGGCTGGTCAAGGCGCTGCGTGAAGCGCTTGACGGGCACGATGCCGTGTGTGTCGGCCAAAAAAGCCAACTCATCGAGGTACTCCTTGGTGCGATCCTCAGGCTGATTAGGCGTGATAAGACCCACCAACACCGCGTGCTCTATGTACGGTTTTATCTCTATCATACAATTTGCGCTGCAAATTTACGAAAAAAAAATGATACCTGCAAATAAAAAGAAAGAAATAATAAAAAAAGAACCCAAAAAGGGTTCTTAAGGAAAGCATAGGCGTTGAAAGCCTTACTTACGAATACCAAGTTCTTTGATGATAGCGCGGTAACGCTCGATGTCTTTTGCCTTCAGGTAATCCAACATGCGGCGACGCTTACCTACGAGGGTAGTCAGGGCGCGCTCTGTACCGAAGTCCTTGCGGTTTTCCTTGAGGTGCTCGGTCAGGTGGTTGATACGGAAGGTGAACAATGCGATTTGGCTCTCTGCGGAACCGGTGTTCTTTGCGTCCTTGCCATATTTAGCAAAGAGCTCAGCTTTCTTCTCAGATGTTAAATACATAAATCATGTACTATTTATTCATCTACCATATACCATTTTGTTTATGGTAAATGAGCGTTAAACAATGGTGGCAAAAGCACAATACATGTATTCGAACTTCGCCACATTTATGCTTCTTCCATTGAAAAAGCGTGCAAAGGTACAACAAATATTTGAAATACACAAGGATTTCGCAATAAAAATCGAATTTGTGTGCTTTTTTTGTCAATATCCGCGTTTTTCTGCTCCGATGGTGGTGGTTGAGCCGTGCCCGGGATAGACCCGTACGTCATCCGGCAGGTCAAACAGGATGCCGATGGATTGAATCAGCTGTCCGTAGTTTCCGCTCGGCAAGTCTGTTCGCCCGAAACCCATGCAGAAGAGCGTGTCGCCGGATAGCAGCACTTTCTCGTCCGGCCAATAGAGACATACCGAGCCGGACGTATGGCCTGGCGTGTGGAGGACGGTTAGACCGCCTTCGGCTGTAAGACTCTTTATGGGGAAGGGTTCCGGTTTCGCGGGGATGCCGAATAGGTCATACTGCTCCTGGATCGTCTCCACCAGAGGAAAATCCGCCTCGTGCATACATACCTCGGTATGGAATTGCCTGCACGCCCACGCAGCGCCCCATAGATGGTCCAAATGTCCATGGGTGGCAAGGATGGACAGACCGCTGTGCTGTAAGACCGCTGCGCTGTTAGACCGCTGCGCTGTTAAACTATTGATATAGTTCACCAGGGTCTGGCGGTCGTATTCGGTAAAACAAGCAGGGTCGATGAGGAACACTCTCTCATCGACCGAGACCACATATGTATTCGTTTGAAACGGACCGAATGTAAACGACTTGATTGTCATTTAGATACCGGTATCTTTTTCACGCGACGCTCATGACGACCGCCTTCGAACTCGGTCTGGAAGAACTTGCGCACGATATCCAGCGCCTTGGGTGCGGAGATGAAGTTCGCCGGCAGGGCGAGCACATTAGCATCGTTGTGCTGGCGCGCGAGTTCCGCCAGTTTGGGTTCCCAGCACAGCGCGGCACGGATACCCTGGTGCTTATTCGCCGTCATGGAAATGCCGTTGCCGGTGGAGCAGGTGATAACGCCGAAATCGTACTCGCCGCGCTCAATTGCCTCTGCCAGCGGGTGGACAAAGTCCGGATAATCGCAACTCTCGGTGGAGTAGCAGCCGAAATCTTTCACTACTGCGCCGTTATCCTCAAGGAACAGCTGCACATTTTGCTTCAACGTAAAACCCGCATGGTCGCTCGCCAGCGCGATTTTCAATTCCGAAAAGTGTTTCATAATATTATTTATCATTTAGTTATTTACCATTTATTTGGCCATTTAGAAAATGGCTGCAAGATTGCCAAACATCAGTTTGCAGGCGATGGCGAGCACGATGATGCCGAAGAACTTACGCGTGATATACAGCGTAGTCGGCCCGAGATATTTGGTAAGCCAGTTTGTGCCGATAAGCACCAGATATAGCAGCGCGATGCATAGCAGCAGCGATATACAGAGGCTTGGGATGCTGTACTCCGCCGTGATGGCAAGCAGCGCGGTGAAAGCGCCCGGACCGGCGTACATCGGGAACGCCAGCGGCACTATCGAACTGCCGGCGCTCATTTCGCCTTCCAGCTTGTCGTTCTGAAAAATCGTGATATCGAGTATCATCTCCAGCGCCATAAGGAAGATGATAAATCCGCCGGCAATGGCGAAATACTCAATCTGCACGCCGAAGAGCTTGAGGACCCATTCGCCCAAGAACAGGAACACCAGCAAAATGATGAGACTGGCCAGACATACCCGCCAGGCGCTAATCTTCATACCCCGTTTCTCCATAGCGATGGTAATCGGTATATTGCCGAACGGGTCGATGATGGCGATGAGGAAAATGAACGAGGACAGCACCTGCCAAATATCCACTTGCGCGAAGAAATTACGTATGACTTCCATAGTATTTACATTTTTTGCGGTGCAAAGTTAGTGAAAAATTTGCATATGTGCAAGATTTTTTGTAATTTTGCAGCGATTTTGATAAAATAAACTGAAATTTGCAAATTATTAAATAGTAAATTCTCTTATGATTAACAGCCAAGACATTAAGAACGGTGTATGTATCCGCATGGATGGCCGTTTGTATTTCGTTATCGAGTTTTTGCATGTGAAGCCGGGTAAGGGCAACACCATCATGCGTGTTAAATTCAAAGATGTAGTGGACGGTCGCGTATTGGAGCGCCGCTTCAATATCGGTGAGAAACTGGAGGATGTACGCGTAGAGCGCCGTCCGTATCAGTTCCTGTACAAAGAGGGCGAGGACTATATCTTCATGAACAACGAGACCTTCGAGCAAGTGCCTATCGCTCACGACCTCATCACGGGTGTGGACTTCCTCAAAGAAGGTATGGTGGTTGAAGTGGTATCCGATGCTTCGAGCGACACGGTTCTGTTCGCCGAGCTGCCGACGAAAGTGGAGCTCGCTGTGACCTATACGGAGCCGGGTCTGAAGGGCGATACGGCTACCAACACGCTCAAGCCCGCAACTGTAGAGACCGGCGCAGAGGTTCGCGTGCCGCTCTTCATCAACGAGGGTGAGATCATCCGCATCGACACCCGCGATGGTAGCTACTGCGAGCGCGTTCGCTAAGGCGACCATCTCGCGACCATTACGGACGTCACTGTACGATAAACATCCGGCCAGTTGGTCGGATGTTTTCGTATAGTAGCGTCTGTCAGCGTGGTCTTACCTATTCATCACCTTGTATGCCTTGTCGTTCACTTTGACGACATAGCCGGTCTGATAGAAGAGCGGCATTGAGAACTCGGAATACATCGCTGTGCCGCTATATATCAGTTTGCCGTCCGGCGCATAGACAACCAGTCTATCGCCATCAACGAGTCCGCGGACGAAGAGCATGCCATCGAATGCAAAGACGATGTAGTCACGTTTGCCCTCAGCATCGGTCTTCGGGAAGCCGCCGATACGGACAGCGAAGCGGTTGTTGTGCTCGCCCGGTTCCAAATCCACCTCATAATCCTCAAAGAGGAGGTTGACGTAGCGGTTGAGCTTATAATCGATGAGCCATACATATTCGTATGCATCAAATGCCTCTTTCTCCGGCAACGAGAAGGTATATTGGCCTTGGCTTGGGCTATTGGGTACAAAGACACCCAGCGGTATATCTATCTCCGTAGGCGCAGCGCCGAGGAGCGAGATACGCGTCATTCGTTTGGCATCGAGCATATATACCTGCACCGAATTGGAGGATGAAATCCACTTGATAGCATCGCGTCCGTATGCGTAGTTGACCGTCTTCGCCACATCGTCATCCGGCATGAAGGTGAGGACATCGGAGGTTATACCATCAGTATCCTGCGATTTGCGGTTGGATATCATGAGCAGCGGTCTGCCTTTTCGGTCGTTATAGGTATATCTGGGCAGATGGAACATGACACGTTCACGGGTGCCGGTGGTGGCTGTTTGCAGCAGGAAGGCATTGGCCATCGACACCGTCGTCTGGTCATCCCACGAGCGCGCCGAATATACCTTATCGCCCTCGGTGAGATACTCGCCCGCGCCGTCCATCTGGTAGAGCACATGCGGGATAAACATCTGGCGGAGATAGTTGTCTTCCTCCAGCAACGTATCGGTGCGATAATCGGATACGAGCCACGGCAGACCCTTCATATTCCATCCCATATCCTCCTGACGGGTGAAGTTAAGGCCCGATCCGGTACCAGCTTCGCGTTTGTCATACTGGGTGAGATATACGTACTTGACCGTATCGGTCTCGGTATAGACATACTTATTCGGCTCCGCCGCAAAAGCGGTGAAGCGAAGTACGGTATCGGTGATTGTTTCGCCGAAGTCCATCAGATAGCCATCCGTGGCCGTACGATTGAGGGTATCGATAGGAGTCCAGAGCGTAGAGTTGTTGGGCTGGAAGACATAGTCCTTCGCCGAGCGAGCCGCGCCATTATACTGATAGGTAGTAAAGGCCATAGGCGCGAGATGGTTGGTGATAGCTCCGGTGACGGCGTTATAGGACTGCGAAGTGATGTTCGCCGTGCTATAGTTGAACGGGAAGGCGGTCATGGAGTAGCGCTGGTTGATGAAGCGCTTCTCAGCAGCCACATACTGGAACTGCACTTTATGGCCGTTGCCGTAGAACGATGCGCCGGATTTGAGGAGTATGTATCCCGGTTTGAGCACGATGGTATCGCTGCGGAAATCCTTAAACTCATCCGCGTTATCATATTTCATGGTTATCGCCGCGGTATCCATGAGGTAAACGACAGAACCCGGATGCGGGTACATATGTCCTCCGTTATTCTCGGTGAAGGCGCGATACAGCCTTGCACGGCCCTCTTCGGTACCCGCCGCAGCGATAGCTTCCTCACGGGTGAGCAAGTCGCATCCGGAGGTCCAGCTCGTCAGCGATTTCGTTGTATTCGGCTCTACATACCATGTTTCCAATGCACCTACATCAATCTTGCCGCCTATTATACGCGGGTTACCCAATACATCGCGGTCTTCACCCACATTCAGCACTTTCGCCAGCTTGTATTTCGTAAAGACAGCCGGCAGTTTGGCGGTATCGAGACCGGAGTTGATATAGCCGCTCTTCTCATGAAGCTGGTATGCCAATACGGATTTGTTATTATAGAAGAACTCAGGCAGCGCGTACGGGTTTTTATCCGTCATATAGGGCGCAAAGCATTTCGCTGTATCAGTCCACAGCGCGATATTATTGAGCGCTGCGCTATCGGCAGCGTTAGTGACATCAATAGGCACAGCACCGGTGCGTGTGACAGCCACGGTATTATTGAGCGCAAGGCCCCCGCTACCCAGTCGTACCTCTATATCCGCAGTATCGCCATAGAAGAGGTTATTATATACAAATCCCTTCTTCACGTCTGCCACAGGCACGCCGCTCTCCATCTTGTTATCGGTGAAGATACAGTTACGGATGATGACGTACGGGTCATCGAGGTGCAGCGGTGATTCGGACAGCGTCCTACCCGGGTTGGAGAATATAAATCCGCTGACGAACATACCCACTTGCAGAGGTTCGGTTCCGGTCTTGAAGGAGTGGATACGGGTCGGTGTAGCATCCGGCGAACCCACATCCGGCGTGGTGGCGCGGACGTAGTTTACATAGCGGCGACACTCGGCATTGGATATATATTCGGCATCATCCTCCAGATATGCCTCATCCGTGAAGGTGCTCGGGATACTACCGAACAGGTTCACACCATCGCGAGCGATGATATGGGTCTGTTCATCGGATTCGTACGAGCCCTTGACATACACATAGGAGCGCTGCGTTTCGGGATCGATTGAGCCTTTCTGCAGATAGGTATACACGGCTGCTGCATCGATAGCTTTCTGGAGTTGTCCGCTGCCGAACGCTTTATCCCACGACGAGCCGTCTCCGCCTGATATAGCGGACATACGCGGATTGACATAGAGCACACGCTGGAGCACTGCACGGCATTCGTATGCGCCGCGCTCCATGCCCTTACCGTGGATACGGGTTTTATAGCCAAGGTCGTAATCATCAGCTATCTTATAGATCACCGTATCTTTGAATCCCTCCGGACGACGCCAGTATTTGCCGTCGCTGGTACCCGGATAGACGCGGTAGAACACTTTGCTTCTATATAGCGTTGTATCGGCGCGGTTGATGGTTCTCACACTCGGGTTGAGGTTGAAGTTACGCGCACGGCGTGCCGAATCGGTGGCAGCGGTGGGGTTCGGATTGATGAAGCATGGTCCATTGAACACATCGGTATTGTCCGTGACGAGGGTTTCGTTATGATACGTATCATCGCCATCTTGGAAGCAACCCCAGATGGCATTATTGGTCACTTGGCCTGCGATACCCGTACGGCTTCGATCCTCTTCTGTAGCCCTACCCCATTTAGTGGCAACTGAATCCGGGCCTATCGCCAACTGGGTTGTGGTATCATTATTGAGGTCATCGAGCCAAATCAGGGAGTTATGAATCTGGCTGGCATCCGCCTCCAGTGAGAGGTGGCCACCGTTGAGCGCGAAGGTGGAGTTGACAATCTCCACATTATTCGGCACCTGACCGAGGTTGGTTTCGCCGGTTGTCGGAATATCATCCATATGCGCATGAATCGGGTCTCCGGCATTGGAGTGGAATAGCGAGTTGACGATGAGAGATGAACCGCCACCATGGTCAATACGCACCGCCGATGAGCGTTTCGGTTTGGCCACAGCGGTATCGCCGTTATCCATGAAGATACAGTTGGATATCGTCAGTTTCGGCAATTTAACCGTCCGCCCGTCCACTTCGACCGAGTCAGCATAGAGCGCCATATTCATATGTGGCACATAGTGCCCCTCTGTGCCGTCGTATTGGCGTTGCCAACGATAGTATATCGCCGCGCCACCCATCTTGCTGAGCAATCCTCCTTCGTCGGTCTCGATAGTTTCATCCTGCTCCGCATACGGATTGATGAAGGTGATGCCATCGAAGGAGATAGGAATCACCACATTATCCCGCGTGGTAGATTGTCCCTGCCAGTTCGCCTGAATTTGCAAGCGGGTCATATCTTCCACGACGAACAGCTGGTTGAGTTGACTCTTATTGCCGCTATACGGCATCTCTACGACAACCGGGTTTGTGACCGGGTCGCGCGGCGCATCGACCACATCGAAACTATAGCCTCCGATGAAATTGAGACTCTTCACGCCATAGTTCGTATCTGCCTTCGCGCTATCCGGCATCAACGGTGCCAGTGAATTGGAGGAGATGAGGAAAGTCAACCGATTATCCAGCACATTGATCGGGGCCACCGTTCCATCGGGGTCACCCATGAGGCAGATATACTTATCGTGGTCGTTGTGCGACGACATGAGCATATCGATGGCCATCTGGAGATCGGTGGTCGGCGTTTCCCAGCTAAGACCGTCGTGCTTGATGGGGTCTTTGGTTTTCGTAGCCACCCACATCGTATCTATCTCCCGACCCTTGATATTAAGCTGGATATATTGGTACTCATAAATACCGACGTCGATATACACATCGGATACACCCGCCTTCGGGTTTTTGGATATACGGTTCATCACGCCGGACTCCTCACTATCGCTGGTTGAGCGGGTATATACCATATACTGCTGTTCACCGATAGGCAGCGGCGGGTTGGTAGGAGACATATAGGCGCCGAACCGCTTCGAATAATAGTTATAGATTGCCAGCGAATCTTGGTCGGAGCCTGTCTTGAATTGAGCAGCGGGCAATCCCATGATAGGCATTATATCTTCTTTGGTATACGATATTCCTGCACTGTCCAAACTAGCTGCAGCCGCCTCGCGCGTCGGGAAATGATTCGTACCTGTGAACGAGGTGATGTAATACGACGTATCGCGGGAAACCGTTTGCGTCATATGCCCCCATCCTTGGTCGGTGGTCAGGTTCATACGTGCAACCAGCCAGTCGGCATTCTGCATATATCCATCGATACCAGCCACGAAGGACGGCTGCTTGAAGTTCGGTCCATCGGTAGCGGTATTGATACGATTGATGAGCGTATTGTTGTTTCCGTGGAGGTAGGTAAACAGGCTATCGAAATTCTCGCGCATGCTACCTTTATCGGGTTTTAGTTTCAC
>ONGK01000046.1 GCA_900317345.1 uncultured Bacteroidales bacterium
GGAAGCAAACTTACAATGGCCGGCTTTGATGAGGTCCACCACGGAATCCTGAATCACCTCCGAATACATCTCAAACGGCGGGATATGCGGGTTCTTGCCCAGCTCGCCGAGCACGGCGTTGGCTACGTTACCTACTCCACTCTGAATCGGCAGGAAAGATGCAGGAATACGTCCGGCTTTCATCTCTGCTTCCAAGAAAGCAGCTACGTTAGCACCAATCTTGGCGGTTGTCTCGTCCACCGGCGTGAAAGCCGCAATCTCGTTCGGACGGTTGGTCTTCACCACAGCAGCAATCTTAGCTGGGTCGACTTTCAGATGGTCAGAACCGCAGCGGTCGGAGGGTTTGTAGATAGGTATCTCGCGACGGCAAGGCGGGTCGAGGGGCTCGTAGAGATCATGCATACCACGCATGGTAGCAGGGAACATCTCATTGAGCTCAACGATAATCTTATCCGCCATGCGGCAGATGGTAGGCATGATACCCACACCGGCGGCAGGAACGATAGTACCGTCTTCACCTACATATGATGCCTCGATAATCGCCCAGTTCGGTTTCGGAAGGAAACCATAACGAAGGTCTTGCGCCATGTGGCTCAAGTGCATATCGAAATAGTGCGTACCTTCGGCGTTAATCTCCTCGCGCATCGACTTATTCGACTGATACGGCGTACGGAACTCTACCGCGTGAGCGCGTGCCAGAGCACCGTCACAGCTGTCACCCATTGACGCACCTGTCTCCAGACCTACACGGAAAGGCTTGCCCTCCGCGTGCAGACGCTCTGCGCGCTGCGCCAAAGCAAAAGGAACCGCCTTGGGCACACCGGTGGCCGTGAAGCCACCCATGCCCAGGACGTCACCGTGTTGAATCAACTCAGCAGCCTCTTCGGCTGTCATAAATGGAAGTGCCATATTATGCTTTGCCGTCAGAACCGAGTACGTTGATAATCTTGTGCTTGTAGAGCTCCTCCATCAAGTCACGTGCAGGACCGCAGTATTTACGCGGGTCGAACTCACCCGGCTTCTCTGCGAATACCTTACGAACGGCTGCGGTAAATGCCAGACGGCTATCGGAGTCGATATTAATCTTGCAAACAGCAGACTTGGCAGCCTTACGGAGTTGCTCCTCAGGAATACCTACTGCATCAGGCAGTTTGCCGCCGTATTGGTTGATCATATCCACATACTCCTGCGGAACGCTGGACGAACCGTGAAGAACGATCGGGAAGCCCGGCAGTTGCTCCATGATAGCATCGAGCACGTCAAATGCCAATGGAGGAGGAACGAGACGACCTGTCTTCGGGTCACGCGTACACTGCTCAGGAGTGAACTTATATGCGCCGTGACTTGTACCGATTGAGATAGCCAAGCTGTCGCAGCCCGTGCGGGTAGCGAAATCAACAACCTCTTCCGGCTTCGTGTAGTGGCTTACTGCAGACGATACCTCGTCCTCAACACCTGCCAGCACACCCAGCTCAGCCTCAACGGTCACGTCGTACTGATGAGCGTAGTCAACCACTTTTTTGGTCAGAGCGATATTCTCCTCGTACGGAAGCGAAGAAGCATCAATCATAACGCTCGAGAAACCGAAGTCTACGCAGCTCTTGCAAAGCTCGAAGCTGTCTCCATGGTCAAGGTGCAGACAGATTTGCGGCTTCTCCCAACCCAGCTCTTTTGCATACTCAACGGCACCTTGAGCCATGTAGCGCAACAGAGTTTGGTTAGCATAGTTACGGGCACCTTTCGATACCTGCAGAATAACCGGGCTCTTGGTCTCAGCAGCTGCTTTGATGATTGCCTGCAGTTGCTCCATGTTGTTGAAATTAAATGCCGGGATAGCATAGCCTCCCTTGATTGCCTTTGCGAACATCTCTTTGGTGTTCACCAGGCCTAATTCCTTGTAACTTACCATAATTTTAATTGTTTTTTATTATTTGAACAGTTTTGCATAATGTCCTTTTATCAGCACATGATGATTGGCAATCGGCGAGGTAAGAAAATATCTGCTCACCGCCGGTGTTGCCTGTATCCACACTTGTGTGCGGCATAGGTCTTGCTCGAATTGGCATCGCTCCAGCGTCACATCTTCTGCCAAAATACGCTGCATGTCGCCGCTCAGTTTGACCAACGTGTAATCGCCTGTCGGCAGATCGCCATGAATGGCCACGCCGATGCCCGACTCGAAATGCGTGGTGTATTCGTGCTTCTCCGTCATACCCAACGGCAGCGTGCAATGCGCAAACAGCATCTTGCCGTCGGCGTTGATACGGGCCGGATTGACTTGGAAGCACAGCGCACCTGTCAGTTTCTTGCAAACCATCATCGTCAGCAGCGTCGGGATATCGCCTTCGCAGGCCGCAGGGATACCTTCGTCGTTCAGCTTGCTCAAGGCGATACAGCCGGTGTTCTTCACCGTCGTCAGTAGATCGAAACAGCGTAATGTGATACCCTGCAGGTCATACCGGTTCACCAGCTCTTTCAAGCGCTCGTAGATAGTCTCAGCACCTTTCATGCCAGGGTCCACTTCGCCCAAAGAACTGACTTCATCTATCGGAATATCCACCAACTCGCAGTTCATCTTCTGCAGCACTTCAGCGTAGTCCACACCCGATGAAATCAACCAGTCAGATGGCTTGCCCACTACGCCCAGACGCAGTTTCTTCTCGTTTCTCAGGACCGGTCCGGAAGGCACTCCTGTAATCGGTAATCTGTCCCCCGTCCCCTCTAACTCCGTATCATCAGCGTTCATCATCACTTTGCCCGTACCGTTGTGCTGGCGGATATAACTGAGTATCTCCAGCGCTGCGGCCAACGAATTGCTGTGTCCGCTTACCATCAGATACACCGGCCTTGACAAATCTATCAGGCCCTCATCCACCAGCTGCAGGAACTTCGACTCCGTGCCGCCGGTCAGCACCGCCACTACCTGGTGGGTGAGCACAAACGACTCCGGCAACTCGAATGGCACCTTCAGCGCCTCGCGATGCATGTCCGATGATAATATATGTAATAACATGCCTACTCTCTCCAGAATTTAGCAGCGTGGTGACCCTTGATAAGCACGTGGTGGTCAGACAGCGGTGACGTCAGCAGGTACTGGCTTACAATCGGCGTCGATTGAATCCAAATCTGCGTACGGCACAAGTTCTTCTCATACTGGCAGCGTGTAACGGTTACGTTCACCGCCAGCAGTCGCTTCATATCGTGACTAAGTTTAACCAGCGTATATTCACCCGGCTCCACTTCACCGTGAATGGCTACGCCGAGGCCCGACTCAAAATGTGTAGTGTACTCATGCTTCTTGGTCATATGCAGCGCAATAGTACATTTCGCCAGCAGTATTTGTCCGTCGGGCTGGATACGCGCAGGACTACCCATCCATCCGGTCTCGCCCGTCAGTTTCTTGCATGCCATCATCGTCAGCAGCACAGGGATGTCACTCTCACAGCCTGCCGGAATACCTTCGTCGTTCAGTTTGCTCACTGCTATACAGCCCGTGTTCTTGACGGTCGTGAATAGGTCGAAGCAACGAACCGTTACTCCGTCTAATTTATGCTTGGCGATAATCTCTTTCAAGCGCTCGTAGATAGCCTCAGCGCCCTTCATGCCAGGGTCAACTACGCCTATACTGGACAATTCCTCAAACGGTATATCCACCAACTCGCAGTTCATTTTCTTCAGTACTTCGGCGTAGTCCACTTGTGAGGCAATCAGCCAGTTTGAAGACTTGCCCACAACACCCAAACGCTGTTTCTTCTCGTTCTTCAGTACTTTCTCCAGCGGAGTACGGGTCAGCGAAGCTGTATCGCTCTCATCCACGAACACGATATCTTTCGGGTGTTGCATGATTTTGGCTATTCCTTGGCGCTGGCGAATGAAACTCAAAATCTCCAACGCTGCGGCTGTAGAGTTGCTAAAACCGCTTACCATTAGATAAACAGGACGCTTCAAATCTATCTTCTGATCTTTGACAAGCTCCAAAAATAGAGCCTCTGTTCCTCCCGATAATACTGCTACTACTTGATTTTCCGCGATGAATGAATCGGACACCTTGAACGGCATATCCGAATCTGATACCTCCGTGTGGAGGGGAGAACGTAGAATGTGTAACATGGCTGTTTAGTTTTTTGTATTATTAATAATCGTATATTTTTTTTGCTTTTTTGTCGTATGTATTGTGCTCGGTATCATCTCGGAGGCAATACGTATGCGGATGCTATGCATTGCCTATGCAACAATTCTTAATAATCGTATACTTTTTGAGTCTTAAACGTATAATATTTTTGTCCTAAATAACTAATCACTACTGTCACGATTGTTATCACCATCTTGCTTGGCGTCGGATACCAGCCGAAGGTCTCTACGCATAACTTCAAGCCGAAATAGTTAATAGCCAGGTTTACCGCCACAATCAATATATACCGCATCAACTGACGCCAACCGTTCAACTGCGACTGCGTGAATGTGACATATTTCTGCAGCAGAAAACCCGTCAAAAGCGTTATAGGAAACACGATGCATAAGGTCGCTATGTGCGGAGTAAGGCATAATTCTTGATTAAAAATATGAATATATACCAAATTATGACCAATCACAAAATTGTATATCAAAAAGTACAGTACCCAGTCCAGTACCATGTTGCCGCCGCCACATGCCGCATAACGAAATAACTGTTTTGACACCCATTTTTCGAACGGATGATAGAAAAAATCAATTATTTTCGTAATAAATTTGCTCATGTCAAAAAAAAGCAGTACTTTTGCAGCCGCAAAAGCAAACGACATAAATATTCGCACACTTTTGCAATTTGCGCACAAAGGTACAACAATTTTTTGAATTGCGCAAATATTTTTAACTAAAATTAAAAATAAATGGACGATTATCATCTAAATAATGCAACAAGTACATGCCAAAAAATTTCTCGGGCAGCACTTTTTGAAGGACTTGACAGTCGCCCAAAGAATTGCTGACACCCTTACACAAGGCCGAACAATCGAAATCGGTCCCGGTATGGGCGTACTTACTCAATTCCTACTCAAAAACCCGAAAATAAACCTCACGGCCATCGAAATTGACCGAGAGTCGGTAGCTTATCTCAAAGAGTGGTATCCCGAACTCGACCTCATCGAAGGAGATTTCCTCAAACTGGACCTTGACAAACTCATCCCGGAAGGGGAATTTAATGTAATAGGAAATTATCCATACAATATCTCTTCGCAAATATTCTTCAAAGTACTTGATTATAAGGACCGTATACCTGTTTGCTCCGGCATGATTCAAAAAGAGGTGGCAGAACGGCTTGCCTCCAAGCCAGGTAAGAAAGCCTACGGTATCCTGTCCGTACTTCTCCAAGCATATTATGATATAGAATATCTGTTCACGGTGGATGAATATGTGTTCAATCCTCCGCCTAAAGTCAAATCGGCTGTCATACGCATGACGCGGAATAAACGACGACGTCTTGACTGTGATGAAGCGCTTTTCAAAACTATCATCAAAACGGCTTTTAACCAGCGACGAAAACAAATGCGCAATTCTCTTCAACAGCTGGTAGGAAAGGGAAAGCCAATCCTGGAAGAGAATATATTCACAATGCGCCCCGAACAGCTGTCAGTAGAACAATTTGTAGAACTTACTAAATTGATTGAAAATGAGCGAAATCAAGATATTTTATAAAGATAAGGAGAAAATCAAAGTAGCACGTACTATCTCCGCGCTCAAGGAACTAGATAAGAAGGATATCATCTGGATTGACCTCCTTGACGTATCGGATAAGACGGAGGATACACTCGAGGGATTCCTCAAAATTGATATTCAGGAAGATGAAGAAATGGAGGAAATTGAGTTCTCCAGCCGATATATTCAGACGGATGACTCAATTGTGGCTAACTCCAACTTCCTAAAGTCTAATTTTGAAACGGAGCCTGTGAACTTCATTCTTAAGAATGGAATTCTTGTCTCTATTCGGGATACCGAACTCGAGACCTTCAACGAGACCTTCAAAAAAATATTTGTTAATACCCGTAATTTCCCGACTGGCTTCCACGTGTTGGTAGCGCTCATGGAAACGCGAGTGGAGAAGGATGCCGACTTGATTGAGGATACCACGGATTTGATTACTGAGCTCTCACAACAGATTAATGCGGAGTCCGACCATGTGGATGAAGACTTGCTCGTGCAAATCAAGGACTTGCAAGAAAAAGTTACCATCATCCGACAGAATATCATGGATAAACAGCGTGTGATTTCTAACTTCCTTAAGTGCGACTTCTTCCCCGAAGAACTCTATCCGCGCTTAACAATGATTATTAAGGATATCAACTCGCTCTTCGATTACACCCGATTTGGTTTCGACCGTCTGGACTACCTCCAGGATACCTTCCTCGGTTTGGTAAACATCGAGCAGAACAAAATAATCAAGATATTCACCGTCATCAATATCATCTTCCTACCGCCTACGCTTATCGGTAGCCTCTATGGTATGAACTTCGATTTTATGCCCGAACTTCATTGGCAATATGGCTATGTTTGGGCACTCGGATTAATGGTTTTCTCTGTCGTGCTTATCTTGCTCATTTTCAAGCTAAAGAAATGGTTATAAACAATATTATCAACATTCCTTTTTTCCATATTTGATAACCTGTTCCACGTTGCATTTATAAAATATACCAACATTTATCACACAACATAAAATCTCTATAATCCGTTGAAATCGAGAGAATTTAAATCTTTATCAACATTTTCAACACCCTATTAATATCATGGATTTAAAAGATAAAAAAGAATATATTGATAAAATAAAGAAATTAGCGCGTGAAAAAAATGCAGTTATTTTTGCGCACTATTATACAAGACCGGAAATACAAGAAATAGCCGATTTCATCGGAGATTCATTGGCTCTGGCTCAGCAAGCTACACGCGTGCAGGCGGATATATTGGTAATGTGTGGCGTCCATTTCATGGGCGAGACAATGAAAATCCTGTGCCCTGATAAGAAAGTGCTCATTCCCGATATGAATGCTGGCTGCTCATTGGCCGATTCCTGTAAAGCAGAGGATTTAAAGAAGTTTATAGAAGACCAAAGCCAAATCCAAGGTAAACGCCCGCTTGTAGTTTCCTATGTTAATACTTCTGCTGATGTAAAAGCGCTTACGGATGTAGTGGTCACTTCCTCGAACGCCAAGCATATTGTGGATCAATTACCTGCAGATGCTAAAATAATCTTCGGTCCTGATCATAATTTAGGTTCCTATATAAACTCTGTTACCGGCCGTAACATGATTCTATGGAATGGCGCTTGTCATGTCCACAGCCGTTTCTCTCTCGAGGCACTTATGAAACTAAAAGCAGAGAATCCCGGCGTAGAAGTGCTTGCGCATCCGGAATGCAAAGCTCCAATTCTTGCGCAGAGCGACGTAATTGGTTCTACCAAGGCGCTTCTCGAGCATACCATCAAATCGTCCGCCAAACGCTTTATAATTGCCACAGAAAGCGGTATTCTCTTTGAGATGCAGCGGGCATGTCCGGATAAGGAGTTTATTCCCGTTCCGCCGGAGATGACTGAAGGCATAGGATGCTCCTGCAACGAGTGTGAATATATGCGCATGAATACGCTTGAGAAAGTATATTCCTGCCTGCTCAACGAATCCCCGGAAATGACAGTAGAAAAAGAGATAGCCGCAAAAGCTATCTCCTCTATCAACAAAATGTTAGCGATGAGCTAACAGTATATAATACCTTTGCAGCTGTTAAATTCTAATACTATGCGTAAAACTTTTATACTTATGCTTTCTATAGCATTAATAGCGTGTAATTCCAAGCAGCCTAAATTGGAGGATGAGTGTATCTATAGTCCGTCCAAAACTCAATTTGCTTTTTGGTCTAATATAGCCGAAAAGATGGAAGTGTTGTTATATGAGTATGACAAGACAGGACTTGTGTTTGATTATGATTGTGAACCGTATAAGACGGTAGCGCTCAAGAAAGGAAAAGATAACTTTTGGCGAGCCACGGTAAAGGGTGACTTGAATCATAAGTATTATACAGTCCGTTCGTTCCAAAACGGAGAATGGTCAAAAGAGAGTCCCGGAATATTTGCTAAAGCTGTAAGTATAAATGGTCAGCAGGCCGCTATTATTGATATAAATAAAACGAATCCTTTAGGATGGGATAAAGATGTGCGCCCTGAAATGCCCGACATGACGGATATTGTAGTCTATGAGACGCATCTGCGCGACTTCACTATGTCGCCTAATTCAGGCATCATATATAAAGGTAAGTTTCTTGGTCTCACGGAAGAGGATACTGAGACAGTTGACGGTTTGTCGTCTGGTATAGCGCACTTAAAAGAGTTAGGAATAACTCATCTCCAAATCCTGCCTTTCTTTGACTTTGGCAGTATAGACGAGACCAAAGTAGCCAATGCCAAGGCTAACGTAAATAGCCAATATAACTGGGGTTACGATCCGGTGAACTATAATGTACCAGACGGCAGTTATTCATCTGACCCCTATAATCCGTCTGTACGAATCCGTGAACTGAAGACGATGGTGCAATCTCTCCACAAAGCGGGTATCCGGGTTGTGATGGATGTGGTATATAATCATACCTACGATGCCTTGGGATGTGCCTTGGGCCGCGTGGTACCGCAGTATTTCTATCGAATGAATGAAGATGGCACATATGCTAACGGTTCGGGCTGCGGTAATGAGACGGCGAGTGACCATGCCATGATGAGGCAGTTTATGGTAGAGTCCGTTTGTTATTGGGCACGTGAATATCATATAGATGGGTTTCGCTTTGACCTCATGGGCATCCATGACCAGGAAACTATGAATGCTATCCGCGCTGCTTTGGATGAGATTGATCCCACTATTCTCACGTACGGAGAAGGATGGGCAGCCATGAGTCCAGCGTATCCGTACGACAAGCTGGCGATGAAGCAATGGACATATAAGATGCCGCGCGTAGGCGCCTTCAGCGATGATATCCGTAATGCTCTCATCGGATCGCCCTTTGACCACGAGCGCGGATTTGCGTCCGGCAATGCCGCGTGCAAAGAGGCATTGATGCGCGGTCTAATCGCTTGTCCGGAATGGTCAGGGGAGCCTATGCAGCATGTGTCCTACATCACCTGCCATGATAACTATTGTCTGCGCGACCGTATCGAAGTCTCCGCGGCAAACGAGACAGAAGACACCAAAATCCGCATGAATATGTTGGCACAAACGGCCGTGCTGGTGTCGCAAGGTATGTCCTTCATCTATGGCGGCGAGGAACTGTTCCGTACGAAAATGGGCATCGACAACAGTTATCAGAGCCCCGACAGCATAAACACTATCTCATGGACAAACAAGCAGAAATACAACTATTTGTTTGAGTACTATCAACAGATGATTGCCATCCGCCGTGCTCACAAGGGCTTCCGTCTCGGTAGCGCCGAACTCGTCAAAAAGCACTGTGAGTTTATGCCGACGGATAACGAACATCTCATCATCTATCGCATCAAAGACCTCGAAGGGATCGATTTTGCCAAGTCGCTCGTTGTTCTTTTGAACGGCGGTGCAGAACCGGCTACGGTGGAAGTACCGGAAGCCGATTATACGGTGCTGGCGCATGACGGTGAGGCGAACAACAACTTAGGTTTAGGTGTCATTCACGCGAAATCGGTTGTGGTAGAACCTTATTCGGCAACTATTTTAGCGGAATATGTACTGACAGAGGCTGAGTAATCAACCCTGTATAGTCTGAAGGCGATTTTGCATCTCGAGCATTTCGTCTCGTAGGAAAGCAGCGGTCTCAAAATCCGTAGCTTTTGCTGCTGCGAGCATTGCTTTGCGTTTTTCTTCTATAGCTTTTTCAAGTTTCTTCGCGTCCATCTTCTGCCATTCGGCGTTCTTCCAACCGGCCTTGATTGCTTCGGTCAGTTTACGCTTTTCTTCCTCTGGATCATGGTATAATCCTGCAAGGGCAGAGGTGTTAATTTCTTTTTTAATAGGCGTCGGCGTAATGCCGTGTTCCTCGTTGTAGCGCATCTGAATAGAGCGACGGCGGTTTGTCTCGTTGATGGTTGCCTGCATAGCCGGAGTGATCTTGTCGCCATATAGAACGGCTTTGCCGTGAATGTGACGTGCCGCACGGCCTACTGTCTGTGTCAGGCTGCG